>JALTUB010000354.1 GCA_027047745.1 Sulfurimonas sp. | reverse complement strand
GTGGCAAAGTTTTTGGTTTAAAAGATGGTGATAAAAGATGTGCAAATTCCTTATTTGTAACGATTTGCCATAAACTAGAAAGGTTTAAAAAAGTATGAAATTTATAAATATCATCCTTGTAAACATTAACATGTCTGTTGATAAAGTTTATAATCTCATCATCTGCATTTGAGCCAACTTCTAGTCTAACCATTTCACCCTTACGGCGAAGTTTGAGACCCTCTTCAAGTATCTCCATAAAGTCATCAGCTTCTTCCTCTTCTATGGCAATATCTGCATTTCTCGTCACTCTAAAAGCAGCGTATTTTATAAGCTCATAACCTGGAAATAGATCTTCTACATGTTGGGCAACTACACTCTCTATAGGGATATAAGTGCTGTTGTCAAGTTCTACAAATCTATCTAAAACACGAGGTACACGAATGAGTCCAAATCTATCTATATTCTCATCATCCTTATCTTTAAGTTTTACGATAAGTCCAAAGCTAAGATTGTTTAGATGTGGGAAAGGGTGAGTGGCATCAACTGCTATGGGGATGATAACAGGATAAATATTCTCATTGAAAAATCTATTTAGAGAGTGCTTTTGTGTTTGATTTACTTCATCGTATGAATTTACACTAATACCCTGAGGTGAAAGTTTTTTTAAAATCTCTGTTCTTGTATATTCTATAACTTGTTGTTCTTGATGAAGGTATTTTCTTATCTCTTTGAGCTGTTGCAAAGGTGTAAGTCTATCAGCCCCAGAGACTATGATACCAGCCGCAAAAAGTTTTTTAAGCCCAGCTACACGAATCATATAAAATTCATCTAAGTTAGTGCCATAAATCGCTAAAAACTTCAGTCTTTCTAAAAGTGGAAGTGACTCGTCTTGAGCCTGTTTTAAGACACGGGTATTAAACTGAAGCCAAGAGAGTTCACGGTTGTTGTAAAGATTTGGGTTTTTGAGATTTAGCATTTATATACCTAAGAGTTTTATTTGTCTTATTATACTCAAATTTTATTACTATTTGATTATTCCAGTTCCTTTATAGTTAGCAGAGTGATAGATAGTTACACCATTTTTACGAGCATAGTATTTCATAAGTAGATTTTGTAGTGTTGGTTCTATGGATGGAGCGAACCATGCATTGTTACTTATGGCTATGACATAACTAACATCACCGTCGTATATCTCTTGGCAAGTTGCTTCATAACAGATGGCATTTCTAAACTTTACACCATCTATGATGAAGTCAGTAGGTTTATCGGCAGTTACAAAGTCACTTGCTCCACTAAAAAAAGTATCGTTTATAAATTTTTGTGCAAATTTTGGAAGTGGGATATACTCTCCAAAAGGGACTAAAACAAGTTTTTTTGCTATTTTGTATCTTCCATGAGTGAAAAGATAAGCAACATTATAGTGCATAGAGTTTTCAATGAGTAGTGAACCTGCTATGATATTTATATCTTTTGAGAGTTCTAAAAGTCTGTTTAGTAGAAGTTTGTTTCTGTTCATGAAGATAGGAAAAACGGACTCTGGTAAAACTACCAAGTCATAGCCTTCATCTTTAGCTTTGTTTATCTCCTTAAATATCATCTCTACAGTTGGATATAAGTTCTCTCTTTTCCACTTATCTTCTTGTTTTATGTGAGTCTGAACAAGTTTTATCTTTAGTGGAGCATCTTTTTGTGGTGGGTAACCATAGTTAAAGGCGATAAAAAGTAGAAGTAGGGGAATGTATCTTAACTTTTTGTTTAACAAAGATGGAAGGCTAAGAGCTAGTAAAACAGCTATCAACTGATACTTATAAACACCGATATAACTATCTACAAAGATAAGTTCTATCTGTAGCCAATTCCAGTCAAAAGGTTGTATAAAACTAAGTATAAAAAGAAAAATAGCTCTAAGATATGCCTTGTTTGTAAAATATAAAGGAGAGAAAAAAAGCAGATAGATGATACCAAAACTAAAAGTGATAATAGGTGTCATGTACCCAACACCTTGGTATTTAAAACTATATCCTATCCAGTAAAACCACAATAGACCTATAAAAAACCCAGCTACAAGTACGCTTCGTTTAGGTATGTATAAAAATAGTCCTAAAGCACTAAGCCCAAAGATAGTGTTTACAAGCTTGTTTGTTAGGTTATACTGTGCAAAATATATAAAAGCACTAAAGAGTAAAGCAGTTAAAATCCCAAGTAAAATTGTTTGTATAGTTTTATTCATACTGAAATTTTAGCAGAGTATTAGTATATTTCTTGTATAATCGCCAAAATTTTATTAATCTAAGGAAAAAAGAGTATGCAAATTATTTCTCAATTACTACCATTTGTATTTTTAATCGCAATCATGTATTTTGTGATTATCCGTCCACAACAAAAAGAAGCTAAGGCTAAAAAAGATATGTTAGAAGCACTTAAAAAAGGTGATAAACTTATCACTACTGGTGGTTTTATAGTTGTTGTTCACAAAGTAGAAGAACATTTTTTAAGTGTTAAGATAAATGATGACACTACAGTTAGAATAACTAGACAATCTATTGCAAAGAAGTATGAGGATGAAGCTTAATTATCGCATAGTAATATTCGCATTTGCGATAGTTTTTGGGGTTTTATTTTCTATGCCTTCACTTTTTCAAACAAAAGATGGCAAAAAAATAACACTAGGTCTTGATTTACAAGGTGGTTTACATATGCTTTTGGGTGTGAAAACTGATGAAGCAGTAAAATCTCGTATAAAGTCTATTACAGCAAGCGTTAAACATTATGCAGATCGTAAAGATATTCTTATAGACAACTTAAAATTTACTGCAACAAGTGTAAGTTTTGAAGTGCTTGATAGTGATGATGTTAGCTCATTTCAATCATTTTTATCAAAAATAGAAGGTGCAAAAGTTGTACAAAATGGTTCTAAATTTGAACTCTCTTTTCTTCCTAAAGAGATTAAAAAGATAAAGAAAATGGCTATTAATCAAGCTATTGAAACGATTAGAAATAGACTTGACCAATTTGGACTCTCAGAACCACATGTTACAAAACAGGGAAAAAATCAGATTGTTGTAGAACTTGCTGGTATAAAAACACAAGCAGAAGAAAAACGCGCAAGAAAACTTATCTCTCGTTCTGCAAAACTGGAACTTATGGCAGTTGATGAAGCAAGAGATGCAAGAGTTTACAACATGAGCCCTGCAGATGCTGCTGAGTATGGTGATGTGATTTTACCTGATGCAAAACATCCTAAAGTGAAGTATCTTGTTCATGAGATTCCTATTTTAGATGGAAGTATGCTTACAGGTGCAAATGTTGGTTTTAACAAAAACAATAAGCCTGTAATTGACTTTAAACTCAATTCAGAAGGTGCAGATATTTTTGGTGACTTTACTGGTAAAAATGTAGGTAAACGACTTGCAATTGTTCTTGATGGTAAAGTTTTTTCTGCTCCAAATATTAATGAACGAATTGGTGGTGGTTCAGGACAAATTTCTGGAAACTATACTGTTTTAGGAGCAAAAGATTTAGCTATTGCTCTTCGTTCAGGAGCATTGCTTGCCCCTGTTTATATGATGGGACAGCGTTCGGTAGGACCAAGTTTAGGTGCTGATAGTATTAGAGAATCTATGATAGCACTTGCTGGTGGTTTTATTTTAGTTATAATTTTTATGCTTGTGTATTATCGTATGGCAGGACTGATTGCAAATATTGCTTTGATTGCAAATCTCTTTTTGCTTTTAGCTATTATGAGCCTCTTTGGTGCGACTTTAACACTCCCTGGTATGGCAGGTATTGTTCTTACTGTTGGTATGGCAGTTGATTCCAATGTTATTATCTCCGAGCGTATTCGTGAACTTATTTACGAGGGCAAGTCGATGCATAAAGCCATTGAAGATGGTTACTCAAATGCTATGAGTGCTATTTTAGATGCGAATATTACGACGCTTATAGCTGCTGTGGTACTTTATATATATGGTACAGGTGCTATTAAAGGTTTTGCTATTACTATGAGTATTGGTATTTTGGCATCTATGCTTACAGCTATTTTAGGAACACATGGTATTTATGATTTACTTGATAAAAAAATTGGTAAAAGTAAGAACTATAAATTTTGGTTTGGGATTGAGGGGTAATTATGGAATTTTTTAGATACAAATCAGCTATTGATTTTATGGGTAAATCAAAAATTGCCATAGCAATTTCTATAACTTTAATTTTGCTCTCGTATGCGATTTTACTTACAAAAGGTTTTAACTACGGTATTGATTTTGCTGGTGGAACTATTGTGCAGGTAAAGTATGACAAAGCCGCACCAATTAAAGAGATGCGTGAAAAATTAAAATCAAATAAGATGTTTAACGATGCCTCTATTACACGATTTGGCTCTGCTGATGAAGTTATTATCCGTATGAAGAGTACAAGTAAAAATGTTGCTGATGGTGTTGGAGATATAACAAGAAAAGCACTTCAAGGTACAGGGAATTTTAAAATCCGTCGTGTTGATGTTGTTGGACCTACTGTTGGGAAAGAGTTGCGTGAAAAAGGACTTATGTCAATGTTTCTTGCTATTGCAGGTATCTTAATATATGTTGCATTTAGATTTGAGTGGCGTTTTGCAGTTGCTTCTGTTGTTGCACTTATTCATGATGTCTCTATTGCTAGTGGTTTAGTTGCTCTTTTTGGCATAGATGTAAATCTTGATGTTTTAGCAGCACTTTTAACACTACTTGGGTATTCTCTCAATGATACCATCATTGTATTTGACCGTATTCGTGAGGGAATTGTAGAGTCTAAAAAGATGACGCTTCGAGAAACTATAAATAATTCTATTACAAGAACACTTTCAAGAACTACACTTACATCACTTACAACATTTTTTGTGATATTTACGCTCTTCTTGTTTGGTGGAGAAATTATCCATCCATTTGCATTTACTATGCTTGTTGGTATCGTTGTTGGAACATACTCATCTATTTTTGTTGCTTCACCTATCCTTTTATGGTTTGGTTTTGATGTGAAAGGTTACCACTCTAAACTTGCTCAGAAAGCAAAAAGAGAAGCAGAAAAAGAGAGAATGAGAGCTCAATTTGAGTCAGGAGTGATGTAATGGATTGGGGAAAAGTTGTTTATGTCTTTTTTTCGTTGATGAGTTTAACATCCATAGCAGGATTTTTATATGAAAATACTGCTGTCTCTTTGTTTGTTGCAGCAAGTGTAAATCTTATCTCAACGATACTTAAAATAGGAGTTAGAAATCTACTCTCAGCCGAGTTACTAGCTTCATCTTTAGTAGCAGACTTGCATCTTATCCCAGCTTTTATTTTTCTTGTTCTTGTAGGTGATGATTCATGGGCGATAGCTCTTTCTATAGGTGCTTTGATAGCAAATATTTTCTCAATGGGATTGGTTTACATTGAGAGTTCAAAAACACGAGACGAGTATTAGGAAACATTTTGGAATATAATTCAAAGACAATAGAAAAAAAATGGCAAGATTATTGGAAAAAAAACGATAGTTTTGAACCAAGTGAAGATTTTAGTAAAGAGAAAAAATACATACTAAGTATGTTTCCTTTTCCCAGTGGACGACTTCACATGGGTCATGTTAGAAACTATTCCATAAGTGATGCTTTTGCTCGTTATCACAGACAACAAGGCAAAAATGTTCTTCATCCTATAGGTTTTGATAGTTTTGGAATGCCTGCTGAAAATGCGGCTATAAAAAACGGTTCACACCCTAAGGGTTGGACTTATGACAACATAGAGTATATGAAAAATGAGTTTTACTCTTTAGGTTTCTCTTTCTCTCGTAAAAGAGAACTAGCCACTTCTGATGAGCTTTATACAAAGTTTGAACAATCGTTCATCATAGATATGTTTGAAAAAGGACTTCTTTATCGTGAAAAAGGTCTTTTAAACTGGTGTCCTCATGATGAAACAGTTTTAGCAAATGAACAAGTTGTAGATGGTTGTTGTTGGAGATGTGATACTCCAATAGTTAAAAAAGATATGAATCAATACTACTTTAAGATTACTGATTACTCTGATGAATTGCTTGATGATTTGAAAAAACTTGAGGGTGGTTGGCCAAAACAAGTTTTAACTATGCAAGACAACTGGATAGGAAAGTCAAATGGACTTGCTTTTGACCTCTTTTTTGATGATAAATCACTCTCTATTTTAGACAATAAATTTAAAAGTTTTGATGTCTTTACAACTCGCCCTGATACTATTTATGGTGTAAGTTATACAGCCTTAGCTCCAGAACACTCGATAGTAACTCACATGATAGAAAACAATCTTTTAGATAAAGAGACTGTAGAACAAATAACTAAGATGAAAAATACATCTTCGATTGATAGACAAAAAGAGAAGAGTGGACTATCTCTTGGGCTTGATGTTATTCACCCTCTTACTGGTAAAAAAGTTCCAGTTTGGATAGCTAACTTTGTTCTTATGGATTATGGATCTGGTGCTGTTATGGCAGTTCCTGCTCATGATGAAAGAGATTGGGACTTTGCAAAAAAATATGACCTACCCATAAACGCAGTAATAAAACCAAAAGATGATGAACTAAGCTCTGATGCTGCCTTTACTGAAACAGGAGTGCTTTTTAACTCTGGCGAATTTGATGGAATGAACTCTAAAAAGAGTCAATATAACATCATCAAAATGTTTGAAGAAAAAAAGATTGGTAAAAAAACTACAAACTATAAACTAAAAGATTGGGGTGTTTCTCGTCAGCGTTATTGGGGTGCACCTATTCCTTTTGTTCATTGTGATGCTTGTGGTTTGGTTATGGAGAAAAAAGAGAATCTTCCTATCGCTTTACCTGATGATGTTGATATAAACGGTGAAGGAAGTCCACTAGAAAACCATCCAACTTGGAAGCATTGCTCTTGTCCTACATGTGGCAGGGATGCTATTCGTGAAACTGATACTATGGATACTTTTGTTCAGTCTTCATGGTACTTCTTGCGTTTTTGTGCATCTCCTGCAAATTGGGATAAAGAGGCTTTTTCATCAGAGCAGATAAAATACTGGATGGGCGTTGATCACTATATCGGTGGGATAGAACATGCAATCTTACATCTTTTATATGCACGATTTTTCACAAAAGTATTTCGTGATTTGGGTTATCTTGATTTTGATGAGCCTTTTGAAAATCTTTTAACACAAGGGATGGTGCTTAAAGATGGTGCTAAAATGTCAAAATCTAAAGGCAATACCGTTGACCCAGATGAAATCATAGCAAAATATGGTGCAGATACAGCAAGACTTTTTATACTTTTTGCAGCTCCTCCAACTCAAGAGTTAGAGTGGAATGATAGTGCTGTTGATGGTGCTTATAAGTTTATAAAAAGATTTTTTGATAGAAGTTCACATGTTGTAGCGACAAAAACTAAACCAAGTATAGAACATAACTCTTTAAACAAAGAGGAGAAGTTCGCTCGTAAAAAAGTATATGAAGCCTTAAAACGCTCAGTTGATGTTTATAATGAACGATATACTTTTAACACTCTCATTGCTGGTGTCATGGAAGCTATGAACGCACTAAATGCACAAAAAAATCCTGATGTCTGGAGTGAGGGTTACTGGATACTAAGCTCTATCATGGAGCCTGTTATCCCTCATACTTGTTGGGAGGTAAGTGATAAATATTTTTCACTTAATAACCTTAGTAAACAAGAGATTTTAGAAGAAGTATTTGTAGAAGATAGTGTTTCGTTGGGTGTTGCAGTCAATGGTAAACGAAGAGCAGAAGTTGAAGTTGCAAAAGATGCTTCAAAAGAGGATATACTATCATCAGCTAAAGAGTTGGTATCAAAATGGCTTGAAGATAAGCAGATTGTTAAAGAGATAGTAGTTCCAAACAGACTTGTAAATTTTGTTATAAAAGGCTAAAGATGAATTTTAAACCACAACATATAAGATTAATTTTACTATTTTTAGTATTGACACAGTTTATCTCATGTGGTTATAAGCCAAGTTCAAAATACTCTCGAAATGTTGTAGGTGAAAAGATTAGCACAAGTGTTACTATTTCAGCACAAGACCCAGAGAATACGGTGCTGATTAAAGATGCTGTTGATAGTGCTATCATAAAAGTATTTCATGCTTCGTTGGTTGATAGAAAAGATGCTCAAACTCATCTAAGTTTAAGCATCTCTGAGCCATCTTATGCCCCTATTCAGTATGATAGTAACGGATATGTTATCTCATATCGTGCAACCATAACCTTGGGTATAACTAGAGAAACAAAAGCTATTACGAAAAACTATACTTCTAGTGGCACATATGATTTTGCAGTTGTTCCAAATGCTGTTTTGACAGATCAAGAGAGATTTGATGCCATCCGATATGGTTCTATAAAGGCTATATCATCATTTATCGCAGAAGTTTCTGCAGAAGGTTCTAGAGCTAAAACTAAGGAGTAACTATGACTATTCAGACTATTATAAAAAAATCTATCAAAAGACTTGAGCTTGAAGGAAAATTATTAACGCCTGACTTTTATGCTGAAGCATTCTGCATAGAAGCTAGTAAAGCTGGTATGCAGAGTGAAGATTGTAAACAAATAGATAAGTTCACTAAAACTATGAATAAAGAGTTACAAAAAGATTTAAAGAACTTTAGAGTTAAAACTATGAATGAACTTGCTCGTTTCTTGATTTCAAAGTTAAATAGAGCGAACACTTCAACATGTACAGAGATTTTAGACTCTCAAACAAAGTTTACAAAAAGAGTTCTTCAAGTTGTAGAAGTTCTGCACAATCATGAAGCAGCCCAACTTGCTAAAAAAAGTATTGATTTGATTGAAAATTGTCCTAGTGCCTCTCAGTTTGAGCAGTTTAGACAACTTTGGGTAAATTTTATAACAACTTATGATGATACTTTTTTACATAAACTAAACAGCTTAGGCAAGATTGATACTAATAACTTAAAAAAAAGTATTGAAAACCTAAATATTGAAGGAAATACCAAGTTACTAAGTGCAGAAAATGCAGACTTATCTAAAATCGCTTCACTTTTAGTCTCTTCTTTTGTTCCCTCTATCGCTTCAAGTGTAAATGACGAGATAGCAGATTTAAGTCAAAAGATAAAAGATAATCCACTACTTTTAGATAGCATGAGCATAGAGAGTGAGATTAAAAAAACAATCTCATTAAGAATAGCACTAGATAAAGAGAGTGTTAAGGAGATGGTTGAGTCTATCGATGGAGTTTTAGATAAATTATCACTTCGTTTGATAGATATGATTGAGAGTTCAGACGCTTCAAATGCTGATGTGCAGAAGATTAAAAAAGAGCTTGAGAGCTACAATGAAACAACTACAAGTAGTTTTAAAGTAGCCCATAAAAAACTATATACTATCGCAGTTGCATTGGAAAAAAATACACAGGTTTTGAGTAGAGGATTGAAAGATCATAGTGATGAAGTAGCTCTTATGGGTAAAAAATTACAAAAAATGGAAAAAGAGTTGGCAGCAGTTAGAAAAGAATCCAAAGAGGATTTTTTAACTAAACTTTATAACAAAAGAGCCTTAGATGAGTTTATGGATACAAAAGAAGCAGAGTTTTCTAGGTATGGGCATAACTACAGTGTTGTTATGTTTGACTTGGATCTTTTCAAAAAAGTCAATGATACTTATGGACATGAAGCAGGTGATGCAGTCTTATTTGCTTTTGCTAAGATACTAAAAAAAGAGTGTAGAACGGTTGATATTGTTGGTCGTTTTGGTGGAGAAGAGTTTTTAGCAATACTTAGCGAAACAGATAGTAAAGGTGGTTTTGTATTTGCTGAGAAAGTTAGAAAACATGTTCAAAAAGCAAGACTTATATATAAAGGCAAAAGGATACCTGTAACTGTTAGTGGTGGTGTTTCAGATAGAAAAAAACATGTTTCCCTTAAAGCGACAGTAAACTCATCAGATGAGTATCTGTACAAGGCTAAAAAAGATGGACGAAATCAAATAGCTTATCAGAAATAATGCTAAAAGATTTTTTACAGAACAAACCACTCTATTATAATGAGATAGACTATGAGCGTATGCCAAGAGTATATACTCGGATTAAGTCAAACTTTAAAAAACCAAAGATTATTCATATCATTGGTACTAACGGAAAAGGAACAACAGGCAGATTTTTAGCAACTGCACTCCATAGTGTTGGTTTTAGTGTCGGTCACTATACCTCTCCACATATTTTAAGTTTTAATGAACGGATATGGATAAATGGTCTTGATGTGAGCGATGATACACTTACTCACTCGCATAAAGAGCTTTTAGATATTTTGACAAAGCAAGAAGCAGATGCTTTAAGTTATTTTGAATATACAACTCTTTTAGCTATGCTTATCTATAAAGATATGGATTATGTTGTTTTAGAAGCTGGATTGGGTGGAGAGCATGACGCAACGGCAGTTTTTGACAATATCTTAACTTTAGTAACTCCAATAGCAATAGATCATGAAGCTTTTTTAGGTAACACTATAAAGGCAATAGCAACTACGAAGTTAAACGCAGTTCAAAAGATGGCGATATTTGCACAACAGCCAAACAAAGAAGTTTATGATGTCGCAGATAAATTAGAGATAAAGTATAAGCAAGTATCATCTCTTATGGATAAAGAGGATGAGAAAAAAGTAGAAGAAATATCTAAAGAACTTTCTCTTGCATCTTATTTAAAAAACAATCTTTCTCTTGCTATTTCAGCCTTAAAATATCTAAAAATAGATTATAATTCCACTAATCTTTTAAAATCCAAACTTTTTGGAAGATTAAGTATGATAAATAACAATATCTTACTAGATGTAGGACATAATATCTTAGCATCAAAAGCTATCCTAGAAACATTAAATGGAACAAAACATATACTTATCTACAACAGTTATAAAGATAAGGCATATAAAGAAATTTTAACTATTTTAAAACCTATCATAAAGCATGTAGAGATAATAGATATAGATGATGATAGAATAGTAGAAAAAAAGAAGTTAGAAAAAGCATTAAAAGAGCTAAATATAGTGTATAATTCTTTTACAACTATTGATAAGAGTAATAAATATTTAGTTTTTGGGTCTTTTAGTGTTGTGGAAGAATTTTTGAAGGCATATCGTGAATAATCATTTTACTATTACTATACATGACGATAATGGTGTTAAACAGATTAATCTTCATAAATTCGTAAAAAAAGCACTTTTATATGTTTCAGCATTTTCTCTTTTTTTAATTCTTCTTGCTTCTGGAACAATCTTATATCTAAAGTCAAATATAGATGAAATACATA
>JALTUB010000353.1 GCA_027047745.1 Sulfurimonas sp. | reverse complement strand
CAGATATTATCAAATGTCTCTTTTGAAGTTTTTAAAGGTCAATATATCGCAATAATTGGACCAAATGGTGGAGGAAAAACAACACTGATAAGACTTCTGTTGGGTTTAGAAAAACCAAGTAGTGGTGAGATTAAACTTTATGGTAAGAAGATAAAAAACTTTAAAACATGGGATAAGATAGGTTATGTTCCACAGCGTGCATCTCATGTTGATGAGAATTTTCCAGCTACTGTTGAAGATATTGTAAAAATGGGTAGAACATCTAAAAGAAGTATATTTTCAAGGTTCAACAAAGAAGATAGAGATAGTGTAAAAGATGCCATGATAAAAATGGATGTTTTAGACCTAAAAGATAAAATGGTTGGAAAACTTTCAGGAGGGCAGAGACAACGAGTCATGATTGCTCGTGCTCTATCTTCAAAACCAGATATTTTGATTCTTGATGAGCCAAATACTGGAGTAGATATGGTTTCTCAAAAAAGATTTTATGCTCTTTTGTCAAAATTGAACAAAGATGAAAATATAACCATTCTTTTTATCACTCATGATATAGGTGTAATCGCAGATGATATAGGAAGACTTCTTACAGTAAATCAAAATGTTGTTGTTTGCAATAACCCTAAAGAAACGCTAGGTTGTGATGATATGAGTTCGCTATATGGAGTTCATGCACATTTAATCCACAATCATAAACATGAACATTAGGAAGATAGATGTTTGAAATATTTGATTATGATTTTATGCAAAGAGCTTTTTTAGCTGGTATTATAATAGCAACTCTTGCTTCTGTGAGTGGGACTTTTGTAGTTCTTAAAAGATACTCAATGATGAGTGAAACTCTCGCTCACTCGGCACTTGTAGGCGTAGCAGTTGGTTTAGTAGCAGGGTATAATCCTTTGTGGGTTGCCGTTATTGTGGCTGTTCTCTCAGCGTGGATAATAGAGTATCTTAGAAGCTCTTTTTCTCTTTATTCAGATGCAATATTGTCTATTTTACTCTCAGGTTCTCTTGCTGTTGCTATTATTATTGTCTCTTTGGGAGGTGCGTTTAACAACTCTCTTCTCTCTTATCTTTTTGGGTCTATTCTTTCTGTAAGTAATGAAGACATCATAAGCATATCTATCTTTGGGACACTCTCTTTGATACTGCTTCTTAGTTTTTCAAAAGAGTTATATTTTATTGCTTATGATGAAGAGGTTGCTAAAACAAGTGGCATAAAGGTAAAAGCTTTAAACTTTTTGCTTGTAACTGTTGTAGCAGTTATTATCGCTTTATCGATAAGAGTTGTTGGTTCACTACTAATAGGTGCTTTAATGGTCATTCCAACAGTTTCTGCCCTGCAATATAGAGTAGGCTTTTTAAAAACAGTTTTTATTTCCCTTTTTATAGCTATCTTTAGTGTTATTGCAGGGATGATATTTTCATTTTATTTTTCACTACCATCTGGTGCAACTATTGTTATCTCTGTCATTGTTATTTTTATTGTTTCGCTGGTTGTTAATAAAAAATGAAAATTAGCAAGGAGTTTTCTAAAAATGCCTTGAGTTATAACTCTTTAAATAGTGTGCAAAACTTAGTTGTAGAAAAACTTTTGTCTTTAGTAGATACAAAGCCTAAGTATATTTTAGATTTAGGTTGTGGGAGTGGGGCTATATGTAAACGAATAGATTGGAATTATGAACATTTTACAGGTGTAGATTTTGCAGCAGGCATGTTGGAGTTGCACCCAAAGTCTTCAAAAACAGAGGCTATTTATGGTAATTTTAATGATAAAATGCTATTTGATAATTTAATGTCTTACAATTATGATTATATTTTTTCTGCTTCAGCACTTCAGTGGGCAGACAATCTTGATGATGTTTTGTTGAGTATTAAAAATCTAAATGCACCTATAGCTTTAGCCATATTTACATCTAACACATTTAAAACTTTAAATGAAACAGCTTCACTGCACTCTTTGTTAAAAAGAGCAGAGGAGATAAAAGAGTCAGTAGAAAAACATTTTGATGTAAATTTTGAAGTTGTAGAGTATAGATTGGAGTTTCAAAGTGTCAGAGATATATTTAAGTATATAAAACGAAGTGGTGTTAGTGGGTCACGAAAATTACTTAGTTTCACAGAAACTAAAAGATTGATAGATAATTATCCTGTAAATTATTTAGAGTTTGAAGTGGCGTTTATCACTTCTCTTGTAAGATAACTTCTCTTTCAAGATTGTAAAGCTCATATCTAATATATTTAAAGTTTTCACTATAGCTTATATCATGAAGTTTAAATAACTCTTCTAAAACACGAGAAGATTCCTGTGCTCTTTTAAAGTTAGCAAGGATGATACTTGTTATATCTGTTCTACTTTGTTCACTTTTTGTTGAAGTTCTTAATACATCATTGATACTATCACGATATTGTAAAAGTTTTTTATATTCATTAATACGAGATTTGTGTCGAAGTTCTTTGAGTTTTACGGATAATTCTTTGTTATTATCCCGATAACGCATTATATCTTCAATAACACGAATACCCTCTTTAAGGCGATTGAGATTTGCATCAATCACCCGAAAAAGTTCGGGCGATAGTGAGCTAGTCATCATTTCCAAATATACCAAAGATTTGTAAAAGTGCAGTAAAGATATTTAAAAAGTCTAAGTAAAGTGCGATAGCACCATCAATAGGAGTTTCATAAGCACCTCTCATGATATTTTGTGTATCAAAAATAACCATGATGCTAAATAGTATAACAACAGCACCTGAAATGATAATTTGAAATAGTGGATTTCCAAGAAAAATATTGATAATAGAAAATCCAATAATAACAAACATCGCAATCATTAAAGGTTTACCATAACTTGTAAAATCTTTTTTTGTTTTAATAGCAAAGAAACTCATGCTACCAAAAACTACCGATGTCATTGCAAAAGCATTACCGATTACAACTCCTCCACCATTCATACCAAGTGTATAAGCTAAAAGTGGCGATATAGTAATACCAGTCGTAAAAACAAAAGCAAACATAACCATTAAGTTAATGCCTGGTTTTTTCTTAACAAATTGAAGACCGATTAATAGACCAATTTCTAAAAAGAAAAGAGGCCACATCATAGTTTGAATAGTTCCAGCCAAAGGAACACCTACATAAGCACCAACGGCACCAGCCATCATTGAAGCAGCAAACAGTTTGTATGTCTCTTTCACAAAAGAGATTATTTGTGAGTCATCACGACTCTGTGTTTGATATGCATATGAGTTTCCTCTAGCATAGTCACGGTCATATAGTCCCATATTATTTCCTTTATAATGTATCATATAGATACAGTTTGTATTTGGTATCTTATATATAAAGAGTTAATACATAGCAACATAAAATTTACTTGTAGGCAAAAGCTTATATTATACTTTAAAGAATGAGTAAATAAACACAAAAGTAAACATCCATAAAAGAATATTCAAATTCTTTTGCAATACTATTGACATTAAAGGATTAATCTCCTATAATTCCCATCCACAAACAAAGAGACCTTGTTTAAAAGGCCTTAAGAGACTTCGAGTTGAAGTTTTAGGAAAGTTTGAGATCATTGAAAACTAAGCAAGTAAGAGACTAACTTTATTAAGTTA
>JALTUB010000352.1 GCA_027047745.1 Sulfurimonas sp. | reverse complement strand
CATTATACAAATGCAGGTGAAGAAGTAAGAGGATATGAACTTCAAAATATTGCTGTGGAAGGTTCTAACGATGAAAGTGTTCAAAAAGCAGATGAATCTCTTTGTTTAGAGGGTGAGTTGGTATATGCTGCAAACCCTGTAAGACAATTTAATGGATTTACAAACAAGGCTACAAACTTAGATGAAGTAAGTGGCTTATATATGAGTGAAGCTAGTTTGGCAGATTCAGACTTAAATGAAGGAGATAGCGTGCGTGTTAAAACTGAAAATGGGGAAGTTGTAACGACTATAGTCAGCGATAATAAAATCGCTGGAAATATCGCACTTGTTCCATCATTTGATATTAAATTAAACTCAGAGGCATTGTTTAGTGGTTATCGCTTTAACTCAGCTTCGATACAAAAGGTGTAATATATGGATACAGCATATTTAATAGAAACGGTTATAAAAGTCGTTGTTATTTTACTTATATTTTCTGCTTTAGCAGGTATTGGTACATATTTTGAGCGTAAGATACTTGCATTTATGCAGCGTCGTCTTGGGCCGATGAATGTAGGTCCTTTTGGACTACTTCAAGTTGGTGCAGATGGTATTAAACTATTTACAAAAGAAGATATTGTCCCTACAAATGTTGTAGCTCCTATCTTCAAAATAGCACCTGTTATTACAGCAGCTACTGCATTTATGGCAGCAGCAGCTATACCTTTTTTACCTCAGTTCACAATCTTTGGATACACAGTTCATCCAATAGTTGCAGATGTAAATATCGGTATCTTGTATGTACTTGGTGTTATGGCAGTAGGACTTTTTGGTCCTATGCTCGGTGGTATGGCATCAGCCAATAAATTTTCTTTACTTTCAGCTGCTCGTGCGGCTGCAGTATTTATCTCGTATGAAGTTGTAAGTGGTTTATCTATTTTAGCTCCTATCATGATGGTTGGTTCATTGTCTTTAGTTGATTTTAACAACTATCAAGTTGGTGGAGTAGGACATTGGATAATATGGTCTCAACCTCTTGCATTTATTCTTTTTTGGATTTCTGCATTTGCTGAAACTGGTCGTACACCATTTCACCTTATCGCAAATGACCATGAGATTATTGATGGTTTTGGTACTGAGTATTCTGGTATGAGATGGGGTCTTTTCTTTATCGGTGAGTATGCAAATATGTTCTTTATCTCATTTGTGATTCCACTTATTTTCTTAGGTGGTTTTGGTGATGGTAGCATTTTAGGTGCATTAGGTTTACTTGGTAAGATGGCATTTTTCTTCTTCTTTTTCTTATGGACAAGAGCTGCATGGCCAGATGTTAGACCAGATCAACTTATGTGGTTATGTTGGAAAGTTCTTATGCCACTTGCAGTGATTAATGTTGTAATCACTGGTTTAGTAATGATGTATTAAGGGGATAGGAATGAAAATGGAAGCATTTAATAATAGAAATGTAGCTGATGATGGCTACTTTATGGTTGATATTGAAGATTATCCTACTGATGGTTGGGGTAAATTCAAACGAGTTGTAAAAAGAACTTTTAGAGGTGAACTCTTTGTTGGTCTTTGGGTTGTTATGAGAGAGATGTTAAAGTTTGATATTCATACGATTCAATATCCTCAAGAGAAGATGCCAATAGGTCCTCGTTATCGTGCAATGCATGAGATGAAAAGACTTTGGGAATCAGATACTGAGAGATGTATCGGTTGTGGACTTTGTGAAAAGATTTGTATCTCTGATTGTATTCGTATGGACACTAAGATAGATGAAAATTCTCGTAAAGAAGTTTCATCTTATACGATAAACCTTGGTCGTTGTATCTTCTGTGGATACTGTGCTGAAGTATGTCCAGAACTTGCGATTACTCATGGTGGTGAGTATGAAGTTGGTTCTGAACAACGCGCATCATTTCTTATGTATGAAGATATGCTAACACCGATTGATAAGATGAAAGCTGGAGCTCAGTTAGAGTTTGAAGGTTTTGGTTCAATTACACCACATGAAGATGAGCGTGTTAAAAAAACACCTTTATCATATTAAGGAGATAAAAGTATGTTTGAAGCAATAGCGTTTTACCTGTTTGCATTTTTAACAATTGCGATGTTTTTTATAGTAGTAACAACATCCCAAGCGTTATATGCACTAAGTGCATTAGCAGCAGGAATGATTTTTATATCAGCATTTTTCTTTATCTTAGGTGCTGATTTTTTAGGTGCGATACAGATTATCGTTTATACTGGTGCAGTTATGGCTCTTTATGCCTTTGGTATGATGTTCTTTGATACGACAAGAAGTGTGAAAGAAAAACAGGGTAACAAGTTTATCGTAGTGGGTATGAGTGCTGTTGCAGCTATTTTAGTTGTATTGATTTTCTCAGCACCTATGATTTCTACAAATATGACAGCATTTTATCCAAGTGTTGCAGGTGCTGGTAATACACAAGAGGTTGGTATGGTTCTTTTTACAAAGTATCTTATACCTTTTGAACTTGCAGCTGTTATGCTTTTGGTAGCTATGGTGGCAGGTATTGTTCTAGCTGGTAAAAAAATGGATGCTTCTTTAACTCTTATGAATGCACAAGAGATAGCAGAGCTGAAAAATAACACAATCAATAAGGTGAATACATGATGGAAATAGGTTTAAATCATTATTTAGTTTTATCTACGATTTTATTTGCTATTGGTTTAGTGGGTGTTATGCGTAGAAAAAACATTCTTTTACTGTTTTTCGCGACAGAGATATTATTAAACTCTGTTAATATTGCTTTTGCAGCGATTTCACACTATTATGGTGACTTAACTGGTCAGATGTTTGCATTTTTTGTAATTGCAATCGCTGCATCAGAAGTTGCTGTTGGTCTAGGACTTTTGATTGTATGGTATAAACGCCATGGCAATATTGACCTTGATAATTTAGCAACGATGAAAGGATAGAGGAAATGGAAAAATATTTATATATAGCACTATTTGCACCTCTTGTTGGTTCTCTGTTTTCTGCACTATTTACGGCAACACCTAAGAAACTTTTTACAGGTATCATAGGTTCTTTACTGATATTTACATCTTTTGTAAGTAGTAGTATATTACTTAATTACATTTTAAATGGTGGTGAGCCAATTCATGTTGAGATGATGACTTGGATGTCAGCTGGTGACCTTTACATTCCTTTTGGTTTTATGGTTGATCAGATTTCTGTAACTATGATGATGGTTGTAACACTTGTTTCTACTGTTGTTCATGTATATGCGATAGGGTATATGGATCATGACAAGGGCTTTAACAGGTTCTTTGCTTGGCTCTCGGCATTTGTATTTTCAATGATGATACTTGTCATGAGTGATAACTATGCTGGTCTCTTTATTGGATGGGAAGGTGTTGGTCTATGTTCTTGGGGTCTTATTGGTTTTTGGTTTCATAAAGAGAGTGCTACTTGGGCAGCGAATGAAGCATTTATCATGAACCGTATTGCTGACCTTGGAATGTTGATTGGACTTTTCTTAATTTATTGGAACACTGGAACACTCCAATATGATGGTGCTTTTGCAGCATTTCATCAATTACCTACTGCTACACTTACTTGGATTGGTATATTTTTATTTATTGGTGCTATGGGTAAATCAGCACAGTTTCCACTTCATACTTGGCTTGCAGATGCGATGGAAGGTCCTACTCCAGTATCGGCTCTTATCCACGCAGCAACAATGGTAACTGCAGGTGTTTATCTTGTAATCCGTTCTCATGAGCTTTATAGTTTAATACCTCATGTTGGTCTTTTTATCGCAAGTCTTGGTACACTCGTTGCACTTTTTGCAGCATCAATGGCACTTGTAAATCGTGATATGAAACGAGTTATCGCATATTCTACTCTTTCTCAACTTGGGTATATGTTCGCAGCAGCTGGTCTTGGAGCTTATTGGGTGGCACTTTTTCACCTTATGGCACATGCTGGTTTTAAAGCATTGTTATTTTTAGGTGCAGGTAATGTTATGCATGCTATGCATGATGAACTTGATCCATTTAAAATGGGTGGACTTAAAAAAGTTATGAAGGGAACTTGGATTATGATGGTAATCGGTTCTCTTGCTTTAGCTGGTGTTATTCCATTTGCAGGTTTCTTCTCTAAAGATACAATCCTAGAAGTAGCATACTCTGGAAATCACATGGTTATCTACGGTGTTTTACTCTTTACTGCAGGTTTAACAGCATTCTATTCATTTAGACTTGTTGCACTTATTTTCCATGGTGAAGAGCGTTATAAACTTTTTGGAATTCATCCACATGAAGCATATAGATTTATGCTAGTAGCAATGAGTCCATTACTTCTTGTTGCTGTTGGGGCAGGGATTCTTCAAACACCTTTCTTTGATATGGTTGAAGAGGCATTAGAAGCACATGAATATCATATTTCACATGGTGCTGCATTGATTATGCTTGTTGGAACTCAACTATTTGTTGGTTTATCAATTTTATATGCGTATAGAAAATATGCAAATTCAGGCGTAAAAGTTCCTGATGGTACATCTGCTATGGAAAATAGTTTTGTATATAAACTACTTATCAATCAATACTATATCCCATACGCTTATGAAAAATATCTAGTAACTCCATATAGAGAGATTTCTGAACTTTTCTGGACGCATGTTGATATGAAAATTGTAGATGCTTCAGTAGATGGTATTGCTGGTATTATTTATAACACTGGTGATAGAACAAGAACAATGCAGAGTGGTAATTTATCTACGATGCTAAAATGGATGGTAGCAGGTCTGTTAGGACTGTTATTATTAGCTGTGGTTTTTGGACTTGCAGTTAGATACTCTGATCAAATCTTAGCGATTTTATCAAGCTTAGGAGTTTAGTAGATGGTTGATCATATTTTATCAATTTTAATATTTTTTCCATTAGTGGCAGCACTTTTTGGATTTATTATAAACAAAGATAGTATTCGTGCTTATGGTATTGCAGTATCTGCTATAGAGTTTGCAATCGCTTTATGGCTATGGTTCGCATTTGATGGTGTTTCATCTGGTATGCAGTTTATGGAAAGTATTCCTTTGATTCCAGCATTTGGGATTAATTATACTTTAGGTGTTGATGGTATTTCCATATTTATTATTATCCTTTCAACTTTTGTAACTTTAATAGGTATAGCTTCATTAGGTGAAATAAAAGATCTTAAAAACATGATTATTACACTTCTTGTACTTCAGATGACTATGTCTGGTGTATTTGCTGCTCTTGATGCTATAGTGTTCTATGTTTTTTGGGAACTTTCTCTTGTTCCGATGCTTTATATCATCGGTGCTTGGGGTGGACCAAAGCGTGTTTATGCTTCTATAAAGTTCTTCTTATATACATTTGCAGGTTCACTTGTTATGCTTGTGGGTATGCTTTTTATGGCCTACTTTTACAACCAAGCAACAGGTCAGTGGAGTTTTGCAATACTAGATTGGTATAGACTAATCTTACCTGAAAATTTTCAGTTATGGTTATTTGCAGCATTTTTTATTGGTTTTGCTATCAAAGTGCCTATGTTTCCATTTCATACATGGCTACCATATGCACACGGTCAAGCACCAACTATCGGTTCTGTGATACTAGCGGCAATACTTTTAAAAATGGGAACTTATGCGTTTATCCGTTTTTCATTGCCACTCTTTCCAGATGCCTCAGTGTTTTTCATGTACCCAATCGCTATCTTAGCGATTATCATGGTTATCTATACTGCGATGGTTGCCTATGCTCAAAAAGATATTAAACAAGTTATCGCTTATAGTTCAATTTCGCACATGGGAATTATCATTATCGGAACATTTGCACTCAATGTAGAGGGTATCTCAGGTTCGATTTTCTTAATGTTAGGACATGGCGTTGTTGCTGGTGCTTTATTCTTCCTTGTTGGTGTCATCTATGATAGACGACACACTAAGATTATGAGTGAATTTGGTGGTTTAGCTCACTCTATGCCAAGATACGCAACTATCTTTGGTATTATGATGATGGCTTCAGTTGGTATGCCACTAACTATAAACTTCGTTGGTGAGTTTTTAAGTCTGCTTGGTTTCTTTAAACAGTCTCAAGTCTTAACACTTTTAGCTGGTGTAGGTATCATCGTAGGTGCTATCTATATGCTCGCATCTTTTAAGAAACTCTTTTATGGAGAGATTACAAATGAAGCAAATAGAAATCTTCCAGATATAAACAAAAGAGAACTTTTTGCTCTTATCCCATTAACTATTATAGCTATCTGGTTGGGTGTATATCCTAAACCAGTTTTAGAACCTATCAACAATAGTGTTGAGTCAATTGTGCAACTTATGCATGATAAAGCACAAACACCAGAAGCAAAATCAAGAATTCCTAGCCCTCTAAAAGTGCTAAGTATTCCTAAAAGTTCAATAGAGGAGGCACACTAATGGAGCCAGTAAATGTTTCTTTAGAGTCATTAAATTTAGTGACTCTATCACCGATGTTAATTCCTATAGTAGGTGCATTGTTAATCTTAGTTATTGACACATTAAAAGCCGGACTTGATAAGACGATGTATGTGGTTTTAAGTATGCTTTTTATCATATTAGATTTAGGTGCTCTATTTAACTCTTCTGCAGTTTTTTCTACTGCAGGAACGATGATGGGTGTGTTTGATGTTATGCTTATAGATGGTTTAGCAATTCTTTCACAATTTATAATAGTTGGTGCATCACTACTGTTTATCCCATTAGCACTAACTTCAAAGCGTTTTCATGAGTTTTCATACCCTGAATTTTTTGCACTATTCTTATTTATGATTAGTGGATTTCAGTTTATGGTTGCAACTGATAACCTTATACTTATCTTTGTAGGACTAGAGACTGCCTCTTTAGCACTTTATACTATTATTGCCATGCATAACCGTGATAAATCATTTGAAGCAGCTGTTAAGTACTTTACTATGGGTGCTCTAGCCGCAGGTTTTTATAGTTTTGGTTCAATGGTATTTTATGCTTTAACTGGTTCTGTAGAGATTAATCAAATCGCGACAGTTCTAGCAGCAAACAATTATGCAGATATTGGATATGTTCTTATAGGAACAGTATTTTTACTAGCTTCACTAGGCTTTAAAGTCTCTTTGATTCCTTTCCATACTTGGACACCAGATGTTTATGAGGGTGCAAGTGCTGCTATGGCTGGATATATGTCTATCGTACCTAAGATTGCAGGTTTTGTAGTAACCATGAGACTTTTTGAATTTTTGATTCATAGTCATGTCGTTTGGTTAGAATATGTACTTTATGCCATAGTTGTTGTAACTATGACTGCTTCAAATATATGGGCTCTTGTTCAAACAGATGTAAAAAGAATGCTTGCATATAGCTCGATTTCTCATGCTGGTTTTGTGATGGCAGCTGTTATGATTGGCTCAACGCAGTCAAATTCAGCACTTTTTCTTTACTGGATACTCTTTAGTTTTACTAACTTAGGCTCATTCTCCATGCTATGGATAAGTCGCCAAAAATCTTTACCAGATTATCAAGATAGTGACCATAGTTATAATAAATTTGCTGGTATGATTAAGACTGCCCCTGTGGCTGCTGTAATCATGAGTATATTTATGTTATCACTTGCAGGTGTTCCACCATTTGCACTGTTTTGGGGTAAACTTTATATGATAAGTTCTGCTATCTCCTCAGGATATACAGTTTTAGCACTTATTATGGCTCTTAACTCTGCTATAGCTGGTTATTACTACTTGAAATTAATTGTTTATATGCTTATGAAAGAACCAGTTGAAGGAACTAATGGTGCAATTTACTCTTCTAATGCTACTCTTAGCCTTAAGACTGTTATAGGTATCGCAGCTATGGGAACTATTTTTGCTTTTGTAGCTATAAATCCATTACTTGAGTTTATTACTACTTTCGTTTACAATAGCGGATATTAACATTAAATTAAATTAGGAGAAGTGAATTTGTTAAAATGGACACTTTCCCTCCTAATACTCTTAAACATATCTAGCTTACTCCAAGCACTAGAAATATCTATTGATAGTGCGATGGAAAATTACCAACGCTACTCTATACTTCATCTTAAAGATTCTAAAGATTTTTTATGTCAAGAGACTGAAAATGACTTTCATGAAGTCACACAAATTATATGTGCTTACAATAAACAACCAAATCAAAAAATCAAAGAACTTCAGAATGATTTTTTTAGTATTAAGAGTGTTTTAAAAGATGATACATTCTTCTTAATAATTAAACCATTTAAAAAGATTAAACTGTTTTCTTCTATCTTTAATCTGTCTATAGATAATAGTGTTTATCAAGCAAATGTTAAACTTTCTAAATCTTGGATGATAGTCGGTTATGCAGATAAAATACCATTGATTAATAATAAAGATAAAAATAATATAGGAATTAATTTTCCATTTTATATGGATAAAAATAAGTTGCCGTTTGTAGGTGGACTAGATATAAAAGGCAACCCCGTTCACATCAAAAAGATAGACGATGTAGCTGACTACTTAAAAATAAAAAAGTATTTTAAAGAAAAAAGATATGAAGATATTTTAGACTTGATAGATGATGTACTTAAGTCATATCCTAAGACACTTTTTAAAGCTGAACTTCTATTTTATAAGATAAAAGTATACTCAAAATTAAAAGAGAATGAAAACCTAATAAGCAGTTCAAAAATATATCTAAGAGAGTATTCTTCAGATAAAAATATAGCAGAAGTGCTTTCTCTAATCGCAAATGCTTACTCTAAACTTGGTCAAAATACAGATGCTGATTACTTTTTTGATAGACTCTTTAGTGAGCATCCAAAATCAATATATACGCTTTGGGGATATATCTATAAAGGTGAAATGTTAGAGGATGCTGGAGGAACAAAACCAGCGATAGTTTTTTATACAAAAGCTTTGGACGAAACAACTAACTTAGACCTTGCGGCAACTGCAGCTTATCATTTGGCACATATACACATAGGCTATTCATATAAAAAAGCTGCTAAATTTATCATGAAGATAGCAAAAGCAAAACCTTCATTCTTTGCAAGCAATTTAAAAAGTTCAATGAATATGATGGAAAAATTTGCTGATGCTGGTTATTTTGTACCTGCTGCAGCTATTGCAGATGCCTTAGCCGTAACATTAACTAGCAGTAGTGATGATTATGAGGCACTGCTTAAGGATAAAGCTTTATGGTTAGCCAAAACCGACAAGAAACAAGAGGCACTAAAAGCTATAAATGCTTACTTGAAAGCCTTCCCAGATGGTGATTTTATTCACGAGGTACAAACTGCAAAAGATGCACTGTTCTTTGATACTAAAGAGTTAAATACAACAGCACAGTTAGCTCAATACAATAAGCTTATAAAAGATTATGCAAATGATAGTATAGGAAATCGTGCTGTATATGAAAAAGCAAAGTTTTTACTAAAAAATGGTGAGTATAGTAAAGTTTTAGATTTTAAAGATAAACTATTGAACCTTGACAGAGATAAATACAGTGATATTCAAAATATTATAACAAATTCTGCTATTGGTGCTATGAAAATATCTCTTAAAAACAAGAAGTGTCACAAAGTCCTAACTATATCCCATGATTATAATGTAACACTTTCTGATAAATGGGATGATGGTATATATAAATGTGCTATGAAAGGTGGAGACTTTGAACTTGCAAAATCTGTTGCAAATAAGCATTTTAAATCAAAAAAACTTAATGAGAGAAAAAAATGGTTATATAGATATATTAAAATAGACTTTGAAACAGGAAATTATAGCGATGTAATAGATGCTTCAAAAGATCTTATTTCACTTATAGATAACATCAAAACATCTCCATACAAAGATGTAGTTAGATATATATTTGACACATATCAAAGACTAGAACAATATGATAATGCTATTAAAGCTATAAAAGATGTTGAAAATACATTTGGTATAAGTTATATGGATATAAATAGATATATGGCTGTAGTTTTAATTGGACAGACAAGAAAAGATGACAATATAGTTATAAAGTATGGTCAAATAGTTTATAAAATACAAAAAGATTCAGACTCACATGCACAAAGTCCGATGTTAGAGTTTGCACTTTATCAAGCCTATATAAATCAAGAACAACTTGATAAGGCTTTAGATGTAATATCATCATTAAATAGTGTTAAATTAGAAAAAAATCAAGAATCACGACAAAAGTATCTTTTAGGCTCAGTTTATTCTAAACTTTGGCGAGATGATGATGCTAAAAAAGCCTATGAAGATGCCATAAAAGCAGATAAAACTTCAGCTTGGGCAAAATTAGCTAAAAGTGCATTAAGCATTTAGGCATAATAAGTTCTAATACTACTTACTTATCTACACATTAATAATATATTCATATAAAATAATAAATTTTTATCTAAATTTTAACTTACATTAGATAACATTAACACAGTAAAAAAAGCCCCTGTGCCTAAGTATAAGGGCTTCTTTTAATCTAAATAAATAGTAGTTATAAATCTTAAATAAGTCATTTATGACCAAAGGAGAATATATGCAATTAGGTTTCCTAGTTGATTTACACCTGTGTATGGGATGTAAAGGTTGTGAAATCGCATGTAAAGTGGAAAACGAAGTTCCACTTAGTACATGGAGATTACGCGTTAAGTATGTAGATGTTGGAACTTTCCCAGAGACGAAGAGAACTTTTACACCTCTGAGATGTAATCACTGTGAAAATGCTCCATGTGAGAGAATTTGTCCAGTGTCTGCACTTCATTATATTGATAATGGAATTGTAGATATTGACAATGAAAGATGTATTGGTTGTGCCGGTTGTGTTATGGCTTGTCCTTATGGAGCGATTTATATCGATCCTGAAACACAGACTGCAGATAAGTGTACTTACTGTGCTCACCGTGTTGCATCATCTATGATGCCAGCTTGTGTTGTTGCTTGTCCAGTTGAAGCAAATATCTTTGGTGACTTAGATGATGCCTCGTCAAATATTTCTAGATACATTCAAGACCATAGAGATGTTCAGGTTCGTAAACCAGAGAAAGGAACAAATCCTCACCATTTCTATGTTGGAGCTGGTCAAGTAAATCTTAATCCTCTTGCATCACAGAGAATAGAGGGCTTTAACTTATTTAATAAAATAACACATCTTCCACTAGGAGGGCACCACGAATGATACATGAAACTTTAGCAGCAACAAATGCTGTAGTAACTTTAGATATACCTTTACCAGACATATTTTGGGGTTGGTTTGTTACAATGAACATGTGGGCGAAAAGTATAGGTACAGGTCTTGTTTTTATGCTTTTCTTATTACTTAGAAAGAATGCAAAAGAGATGGATGGCTTAAGAACATCTACAATGATTGTTTCATTCATATTTATGAATATTTTCCTTTTATTCACATTAGCTGATTTACATCAACCATTTAGAATGTGGCATATCTTTTTCTATCCTCATTGGACTTCAGCTATTACAGTTGGTGCATGGATGGCAACGGTTTTTGTTGGTCTTGAATTTGTAATGATTGTAGCAATGATTAGAAAAGAAAAGTGTCTAATAACAAAAGATTCAACTGCATTTTTTGATAAAGTACTTTTTTGGATTACACTTTTAGCTATCCCTGTAACACTGTACACTGCTGGAATTATGGCAGAGTCAACAGCAAGAGAGTTATGGCAAATGCCAACAGAATCAGCACAAATGATTTTAGCAGCAACTTTAACAGGTTCAGCAGCAATTATCTTACTTGGTGGTTCTAAGTTAAGTGATGAAACAAAACAATTTTTTGGTGTTATCTTAGGTTTAAGTGCTTTAATGGCATTTATAATCTATATGTCAGAGTATATCTTCGGTGGAATGAAATCTGAAGAGACTGCGGCAATTTTAGCTTATGTAAAAGATGGTGGAGAGTATGCGACTATGTTCTGGATAGGACAATGGGTTGCTTATATCTTACCAATGATTTTTGTTGGACTTAGTAGAGTAAGTAAATCTAACAGTATTTTAAGCCTTGCAGCTATTTTAGCAATCGCAGGTCTATGGATAGTTAAGCATGTATGGTTAGTTATCCCTCAATTATTACCGTTAAGTTAAGGAGAAAGTATAAATGTATTTAGAAAGTAGAAGAATATTTTTAAAAGGTGCTGCGTTTAGTGTTGCTGGCGTTGCTATTGCTAAGGGTGTATTTGCAACTGATGCAGTAGCTGAGTCTGTAACAAGCTCAAAGTTTACGAACACACCTGACACTCTCTCTTTTTACCCTGATGTAAAAGAGTGGGATAGTTTTAAAGAGTTAGATGGAAACGACTGGAAACGCGGTGGTATTGAACGCCATGGTGTAAGAAGTGCTGATAATCCAGATGGTATCCAAGTAAATGACTATACAATCGTTCCAACAGTTTGTTCAAACTGTGAAGCTGGTTGTGGTCTTACTGCATGGGTAAACAAAAATGAATTTGACAAAGGAATACTTACTGTACGAAAATACATGGGTAACCCTTTACATACAGGTTCTCGTGGTCGTAACTGTGCAAAAGGTTATGCTGTAACTTCTCAAATGTACGATCCAGATCGTATTCCTTTCCCAATCAAAAGAGCTCCAGGCTCTAAGCGTGGTGAAGGTAAATGGGTTCGTGTCACTTGGGATGAAGCAATGGAAGTTATCGGTAAGAAAATGCACGATACACTTGCAAAAGGTGATGAAGTTTCCAAAAAACAAATCATGTATCATGTAGGTCGTCCAAATGAAAATGGTTTTGGTCCTCGTGTACCACAATCTCTTGGAGTTGATGGTTATAACTCTCATACAAATATCTGTTCTGCAGGTGCGAGAGAGGGTACAATTCAATGGGCAAATGATGATAGAAACTCACCAGATTGGGCAAATGCTGATCTGATTTTCTTACAATCATCTCATGCTGCAGATGCAGGTCACTACTTCCAACAATCAGCAGGTCTTATTGCTGATGCTAGAAAGCGTGGTGCTAAGATGGTTGTTATTGACCCTCGTATGTCTAACTCTGCTGGTATGGCTGATCTTTGGATTCCTACTTGGCCAGGAACTGAAGCAGCTCTTTATCTACATTTAGCAAACCGTGTTTTAAATGAAAAGAAAAAAGATGGCTCGGCTATAGTAGATCATAAATATGTAAAAGAGTGGCTAAACTGGGATAGATTGATGGCAAATAAAGATTATCTTAAAAAGATGATCGGTTATGGCTATATTTCTAAAATGCCAAAAGATGATTCTTATGAGTCGTTTATAGAGTTAGCCCAAGAACTCTATGCTCCATACACAAAAGAATTTGTTGTTAAAGAGTGCAAGTTAGAGGGTATGGAGTACAAGCTTGACCAACTTTGGGAACTTTTTGTTCCAGCTGGTGCTAAAATAGCTTCATATCTATGGCGTGCAGGAGCAATCGGTCACCGTGGTGGTTGGATGAATACTCGTGCAGGTTTCTTACCTCTTGCTCTTGTTGGAGCTATGCGTGGAGACATCGGTGGAATAGGTATGCACCACTGGCATGAGATTTCAGTTGCAGGTAAAGGTGACAAGGCTACAGTAGCTGGAAAACACCCTACTAAAACTGATGTATGGAATGAGATTGCATGGCCTCCAGAGTATCCAATCGCAACATACGAAATGGGCTTTATGCTACCTCAAATGATGATGGATGATGAGTGGCATGACAAGTGGACAAAAAAAGGTCTTAAGATTCCTAAATCTTTAGCTGTTTATGTTCCAAGAATGCACAACCCACTATGGATTAATCCAGATGGTTTCAGATGGATGGAAGCACTCAAGCGTGAAGATAAATTTGAATTAACATTTAACTTGTCTCCAACTTGGTCTGAGACTAACTGGTACTGTGATTATGTACTTCCTGTTGGACTTTCTGGTGAGAGAAATGATCAACAATCAACTCCATCTAAACCTGAACAACGCATTGCGTTCCGTCAAGCAGTTCTTCGTGTTGCAGCTGAAAAATCTGGTTGGAAACCAAAAGATCCAACTCGTGCAACACTTGAAGCACATGCAAAATTCGGTCTTGGTGAAGTTTGGGAAGAGTCTGAATTTTGGCCAAACCTTATTTTTCATTATGTAGATCCAGATGGTAAACTTGGTATTAGGGATTATTGGGCAAGTAAAAAAGATCCATCTCGTTGTGTAACTGTACCTGAGTATTTTGATGCTGCATTAAGTCTTTTACCAAGATTAAATGAAACTGCTAGAAAAATGTATAAAGGTGAAGAGTATCCAGTCTATTCTTATATGAGAGATCATGGTGCTTGGACTGAGAAAACTAATGTTTATAAACCTCAAGAAGAAGAACTTGAATTTGATGGCACTAACTATATAGCACATGGTCATAAATACAACAAAGATGAAGTTCGTAAAGATGAATTTGGTGCATTATGGGTAAAAGATGGAGAGTTTGAAAAATCTATCGGTGTTGATATAGATGGAAAACTACACGAAGGTTTCCATACATTAAGTAAAAAACTTGAGTTCTTCTCTGAGTGGTTAACTGAATGGAAATGGCCAGAGTATGCAGTGCCAATCTATCCAAGAAATGATGCTGAAAATGATACAATGGTAGAACTAGTATCGCAAGTACACCATAAATATATGAAAGCAGATAATGAATTTGCACTCAATAATATTTACCGTTTACCATATAACATTCACACTCGTTCTGTGAACTCTAAACACCTTATGGAGATTTCTCAAAACCATAACCCAGTTTGGATTTACACAAAAGATGCTGAGAAACTTGGTATTAAACGCGGTGATGCTATTAAGGTTCAAGTTGAAGATACTCTTTCAGGTATTAAAAGTGGTTATTTTATTGCTATGGCTGTGCCTACTGAGGCAACTCGTCCAGGTGTTCTTGCATGTTCACACCACGCTGGTAGATGGAAACTTAAAGATTCTGTTAAAATCCCTGGATTTGAGCATAGTTTAGGTATCATGAGCCTTGGTTCTCCAAAAGTGTCTATGACAAATGATGGAAAAGTTGGAACTATGACAACTACTGAAGGAATACATCCACATAAAGCATGGCAGTTTAAAGAGTACAATAGAGACTTAGATTATATCTGGTGGAATGGACTCACAGGTGCATGGCAAAATGCTGTATCACCAGTTCACCCAGATCCAATTGCGGGTAACCATGGTTGGCATCAAAAAGTTATTGTTTCTAAAGCTGGAACAAATGACAAAATTGGTGATATTCATGTAAACTATGAAAATAACTTCAAAGTTTATAAAGCATGGCAAGCATTAGCTCGTCCATTGACAGCGTCAGATAAATTACGTCGTCCTTACTTTATTAAGCGTCCAGTTAAACCAAGTCAAAAAGCTTATGAATTTAACATTAAAGATGTATAAGAACTAAATTAAAGCCCACTTAAAGTGGTGCTTTAATATAATTTTCAAAATAGAAAACTTCCAAAAAAGGTACTTTATCAAATGAATGATGAATTAAAACAAGAGCAGATTGCTCGTATAAATATATATGCACTCCTTTCAAGACTAACAATGTCTGAAGTTGATGAAGGGCTATTAAAATCAATAGAAGATGATGAAAATATGCTCTCATTTTTCCCAACTTATAAAAAGTGGAAAAAAAGAGAACAATATGATAGAAAAGAGTTGATTGAGCAATACCTCAATGTTGATTTTACTAACCTTTTTTTACTACACCTTATCCCGTATGAATCATTTTACACAAGAGAAGATCAGATGATGGAAACAGGTGGTGACAACCCTATACAAGCTATCTTTAATGCTTTTGAGTTTAAAGTTGAACTTGATAAAGCTCGTGTTATGGCAGCTGACCATATAGGTATAGAGTTAGAGTTTATGTATGAGTTATGTAGGGCAGAACTTAAAGCACTTGAAGAGGGTAATATAAATATAGCAAAGCAACTTGCTCAACTTCAGTATGGTTTTATGAAAGATCATATCATAGAGTGGATGCCAATGTATCTTATGAGTGTAAAAAATGAGTCAGGAACAGCCTTTTATTTTGATTTGGCTGATTTTAATTTAGAATTTATCATGAGTGATTTTCAATATTTGAGTGATTTAAAAGATAAAGAGTATAACCATACAGCATGAGTTTATTAACTTTAGATATTGCTAAGTGTGTTCACACCTCAAACAAATTTGCTATATGTGACAAATGTGTTGAAGCTTGTCCAGTAGATACTATTAACATCAAAGATGGTGTAGTCTCTTTTACTCCAAGTGAGTGTGTAGGTTGTGGTGGATGTGATGCTGTTTGTCCTACAGCTGCTTATGAGCTTGATGATTTTAAATCTATAAATTTCGTTTTTAACTTTTTAGAAAAAGAGTTGGATACACTCTCATGCAAAGAAGAACTTCCATGTATTGCAGCCTTAAGTGTTGAAGAACTTTTAAGCATAGCACTTATCTCTCCAAATAGCATTAAGGCTGATATTGGAGCTTGTAAAGATTGTCCTATCGCTGCAAAAAATCTACAAATCATAGAAGATAGAGTAGAAGAAGTGAACTTTGTTTTAGAAGCAATGGAGCAAGATAAATCTATCTCTCTTGAAGAGCTAGAGATAAAAGAAGATACTTCTGAGGATACTGCACTTAGTAGAAGAGAGCTGCTTTCAAAAGATAGTTTGAAAAAAGTTGCAAGTATAAAACAGCAGTTTGAAAATGAAGTGGAATCAAGTGATACAACACCTAAAACACATCAAGTGACAACTGCAGATATTGTTAAAATAAAGCAAAAAAATATCCCAGATAGAAGAAACCTGCTTTTAATGGCTATGAAAAGAGCAGGAGTTCCTGAAAAATTTCATATTATTGATATTGCCGATATTAGTTTTATATCACAAAAAGATTTAGATGAATCAACTTGTACAAACTGCCAAATGTGTTATAGAATCTGTCCAACAGAAGCACTATTTTCTGATGGAAAAGGTTCTGTGATAAATTTCAATCCACTCTCATGTGTACAGTGTCACAGCTGTCATGATGTTTGTGAACCAGATGCTTTGACACTTAGAGATACTTTTTCACTTGATAGCTTTTTTGAGCCAAAGATTGAGACACTTGTTCGTTTTACTATCAAACGATGTGATGAGTGTGGTAACTTTTTTGACTATAGAGGTGGCGAAATGTTATGCCGTAGATGTAAGATTGAAGAGGATGAAGCAAGAGAACTGTGGGGAGTGAAATAATGGCTGAAAATATGCAAAATATTGATACAATGAATGCTCATGATGAGATACAAAAAGAGACGAAACTTTATGGACTTATAGCAGAACATGCAAGTCCTAACCGTCTTTTTGTTATGTTAAACAAGCTTACCAAGAGTCAAAATAGTAATGCTATGATGATCCCTATGAACATAAGAGAAGATGATTTTTACTTTACACTCTCAAATATGAAAAAGTCTCATGTTAATGGTGCATATATAGCATCAGAGTATCAAGAGAGTGCGATTGAGCTATTAGATGAATCAGATGAATTTGTGCAAGTTTACAACAAATGTGATTTTGTAGTGAGAGATGGTGAGAGACTAATCGGAACTTACTTGGAAAAAAATGGTGCTTTAGTTGGTGAAGCCTTAGCACAAGAGATATATAAACAGTTTATAAAATAAAGGAAAATTATTATGGATATGAAAGATTTAAATGAACTCAGAGGTGAATTTGAGCAGATGCAAAAAAGAGCTATGGATCAAGCTTGTGTTGATGGTAGTTGTGAGTTAGAACCACCAGAAGATTATCCTGATTATCTTAAAGCTATTTATGCTGAAATCATGCCCCCTGTTAAGAGTGGAATTTACTTTTCAAGATGGGATTTAAAAAGAATGGCACAAGAACTTGATGAGTCTTTTGCTATAGATGTTCGTGAGAGAATGTTTCAAAAGTTTATGCAGTGGGTTGCAACACCTGAAGATTTTAGATCTGTAATCGAGAGATTTAGCAGCAATATGGATATGAAGAGTGAAATCTATAAAGAGTATTCTATAAAATATCCTGCTACAAAAGAGATTTTTGATACTAAAATCGCCAAAGTAGAAAAGTCTAAACGCTACTTTGAAAAAGTATATAATGAGTTTTTTACTGAGTAATATACCTCATGTTGATTATAAGGCATCAGGTTTATGGATAAAATAACCCTGTGCATAATCAACACCAATCTCTTTGAGTGAGTCAAGTATCTCTTGATTTTCTGTAAATTCTGCGATAGTTTTAAGCCCCATGACATGACCGATTTCATTGATAGACTTTACCATGGCATAAGAGACTTTGTCTTTTACTATCTCTTTTGTAAAAACACCGTCTATCTTTAGATAAGATACTGGCATTGTTTTTAGATACTCATACGAAGAAAGCCCCGTTCCAAAATCATCTAAAGAAAAACTATAACCTCTTTCTTTAAGATTTTTGATTAGCAGTCGCATATTTTTGAGAAATTTTATTGCCATAGTTTCGGTAATCTCAAAGGTGATTTGAGCAGGATTTATCTTGTATTTTTTCTCAAGCTTTATGATTACATCTGAGAAGTCAGGTGAAGACATTGTTTGTCCTGATAGGTTTATAGAGTAGTTGGTGTCTTTTTGTATAGTTCTAAAAGCAGTTGTGATGACCCATTCGTCTATTTTACACATAAGGTCATAACGCTCAGCTGCAGGCATAAACGCAGCTGGTGAGAGTATCTTCCCCTCTTTATCTTTTAAACGCAGTAAAAGTTCATAGTGAGAAACACCAGTGGAAGAGTCTAGGGCATGTATCTCTTGTTTATATAGTATAAAGTCATCATCTTTTAGGGCTTTGTTTATAACATTTATCCAAGATATTTCTTCTTTATAGTTTTTACTACTTTGGAGTTCTTTTTCTGCTACATGGATTCTATTTCGTCCCTCTTGTTTTGCTATGAGACAGGCTTGGTCAGCTATGTTGATAGCATCAAGTACACAAGGAAGCTCATGTTTTACTTCTGCGATACCTGCTGATATACCTATGCTAAATGTTTGTGCTTCCCAGATAAAGACAAACTCATCTATATCTTTTCTGATTTTTTCTGTGATAGATATAGCTCTAGGAAGAGGGCAGTTTTCAAGTAAGATGACAAACTCATCACCACCAACACGAGCAAGTGTATCTCTATCTCGTATAGCTTCATGCATGATTTCTGTAACAGCTTTTAAAAGAGCATCTCCAGCTTTATGTCCTGCTGAATCATTTACAGGTTTAAATCTATCAAGGTCGATAAAAACAACACTACCTACTATCTCCTTGCCCATGTTTCTATCTTTAAACCTTCGTATTCTCTTTTCAAGTTCTGGGCGTTTGAGTAGCTGTGTGAGGTCATCATAATGTGCTTTAAACTCTAGTTCATCTTCTAGTTTTGCTTGTTTTGTGTAGTCTTCTATGATAAAAAGTGTTCCATAAAGTGTAGAACGGCATTTTATATTTAGTATTTTATTGTTAAAATCATAATGGTTAAAATCAAATTTTCGCTCTCTACCTGAGAGTATTTCAGTCTCAAACTTTTCTAAAAGCTCATCAGCTAAGTCGAAAATCTTTTTGTAAGATACATCAACAAACTCAGATGGAGAGGAGTCTTTGTATCCGAGTAGATAAACAGCAAAAGAGTTGATCATAGCTACATCTAAATCTTTAGCGATTGTTATGATTCCAAAAGGGATATTTGTAATGATACTGTTTAGGTACTGGTGAAGAGCTATACTCTGTTCATTTTGTGACATTTTTACTACCTTTTTATTATGATGATACTAGAATCATCATCAGTATTATAATTGTTGAAGATTTGGGCAGCTAGTTCTTGAGCTGAAAAATCACTATATAGACTATATAGGTTAAAAGCATTGTCTATGCCATCACTACACAAACTAAAACAAAAATGCTCTGCTAAGTCTATCTTTGTAACCTTTAGAGACTTTTTCATGCTTAAACCTAAACTTCCTCTTTGTGTTTGAAGTGGATATGAAGGAAAAGATTTAACAAATGTACTTCCAAGTATGATGTACTCTAAGTTATCATGAGTTATCCGAACAAGTACAACTTCTACAGCACGAGTAAAATCCGATACAAATAGTTTTTCATGACATAACCTTAGTAAATCATCTAAAGCCAAGGTATAGTTTTGCAAAATAATCTCTTTGACAAATTGACTTGATTGAGAGGCTTTGAAACCTGAACCAGCACCATCTAACACACCAAACAAAGAACAATCTCCACGATAATGTTTGATGAGACATGTATCTCCGTTAAAAGAGTTACCCTCTTTTTTTACTGAAAATTCTGCTACATCATACTCTGTTTCATCTAGGTATTTTTCAAGGCGTATTATAAAACCTGTATCATTATTTTTTAAGATATGAAACTCATCTACAGAGTTTTTTATGGTACTAAACCCAAGTCCAAGGCTATTTTCTCTTGATGTGAATCCCTCTTTCATAGCTTCTTCTAAGTTACTAACTCCATGTCCAAAGTCCTCAACAGTAACTATAATCCCTTTTTTGTTTTCACTTAAGTAGAGTTCTACAACAGCTCCATTTGCATATCGGATACTGTTAGTAACTGCTTCAGAGATAGCGATTGCTAAGAGTTCACTCTCATGAGACGAGAAACCAAACTGCATAGCAAATGTCTTAACAACTTCTACGCATCTATTTGTCTCAGTAGTTGTTTTTATCTCAAAGTATTCTTGCACTTATGTTACTTTTATATTTTGACCACTTTATGACCAGTTACTTCATAGCTTTTAGCAAGAGCTTCTTTTAGGTTTCTTACTATGATAAATCCCTCAAGATCTACACCTGCTTTTACAGTTGTTCTTGATAAATCACCAGTGATACCACATATAATAGCCTGAACACCAACAAACTTTAAAATCCTACCTAAGTCATTGATATAACCTGCAACAGCAGTGTCAATAGCACTAACATTGCCCAAATCTATAATAGCAACAGAACTCTCTTTATCTTCACAAAGTTGTGTTATCTTTTTTGCTATTAGACTGATTCTTGCTGAATCAATAGTTCCAAATAGACCTGTGTAGATAGTTGTATCTGTAAGCTCATTGGCTACCATCGCTACTTCTGTAGAGATGTGTTTTTTGCTTAATGCCATTTTTTCTTCTGTCATGATATATCCTCTTTTTTATTAGACTTTTATTGTATCATAAAATAAGATAATGTTATGCTCTTTTAAAAATCTACTCCCAATAAATCCTCTTGGACATCATATTGACCTGAATCATCTTTTTTGAAATGAACAAGAAATGATACAATGTTCTTTATATCCTCTTTTGAGAGAGACTTTGCAAAGGTGAACATTATCTCTTGTTTTTGTGTCGTTGCTATTCCATTTTTAAAATTGTTTAGTTTTTTTGTGAGAAAATTTTTCTTTTTGTTGGCTAGTTTAGGGTAGTAGCCACTTCCTTCAGCATTTGTTCCATGACAGTTCGCACAGCCATTTTCATAGTAAAGAGTTCTTCCTTTTTCATAAGAGTTATTCTTTTGTGCTAAGAGATTTACGCCCAGTATCATGAGTAGTATCGGTAAGAGGATGACTTTCATTGTTAAACCTTTTTAAGTATTTTTTTCTTAATATCATTAAAATTATGCGATGCGTTTTTATAGAGAATCTCTTCTAAAAGTTGCACTTCATTTGTAAAGATTTTCTCTTTATGTAAGTTGATTAGTGAAAAGAGAAGCTCTTTTGGACTTTGTGCTTTACTGATAGCATTATACTCTTTAGAGTGTTCCTTTTTTCTAAACAAAGGAGCTTTTAACTTTGCACTAAGATAACCACTAAAAAATATCATGATATATATAAAATACTTTTTAAGAGCTTCTATATCTAAAAGTGGTCTATCACTTGGATACTCGTCATTGTCTAAAAGTTTTGATGTATCAATGGCTTTTACTTTTATATCATATTGTGGATTTGTTAGTGTGTAGTATCTTTTTGTTGTAGGTGAATAGCCTAAAAGCTTGAGAGAAGGAATGGTAAAATCCTTTTTTGCACTTAAAGCATATATATACTCTCTTTTTATAACATAACCATTTTTTGTACTCTTTTTGTAGAGGTTATTTATCTCAGAGAAAATTGTAACATTTTTTATATCTTGAATAGGTTGTAAATTTTGTGCTTCATAACCTTTTCCTTGAAGTGTGTAAATGATATTTGCAGACTCATATTGGTTAATCTTTGTTTGTGTTATGTTTGCTTTTAGTGTAAAATCTCCTACAAAATCCACATGTTTTTTTAATGGTTTTATGGATATATATAGTGGTTTTATAGCTATAGTTGTATCATGAGTCTGTGTAGCAATACTATCGTCATGATCATCAACAAAACTACTTGCTACAGCTTTATCACTTGCAGTACGGACAATAAAATCAAAATCAACAGAGATATTTTTCGCTTTTAGTCCAAAGAAAAGATAGGTAAACCTAACACTTGAATGATGCTTTTTATTGTCATTAACTTTTTTGTTGAGCAAGATGATTTTATAATCACTACTCTTTTTTGGCTCTAGTGAAAACATCATATTGTCAGTATGATTTTCTTGTGTAGCTTCAAAGGTGATTGTTACTGCCTCTTTTGTATATGCAGTTGTTTTGTTTGCATAAAGTTTGTAACTTACTAACTCTTTAGCATGAGCATAGCTAAAGAGAAGTAAAAATAAAAAAACCGTTCTACCAAGGCTCTTTTTCATCTGTGTATCCTTTGTTGATTTTCTCATAAGCTTTATAGGTAAATTTATAAGTTCCCTTTCGCTTTTTGGAAGTTTTATATCTTTTGATTTTTTGTTTAGATTTTTTAGAACTCGCCGAACCACTACCACTTTTAGAAGAGTTCCCTGAAGAGTTTTTGCTTTTACTTCCACTCTTCTTTTTTTTCGCTTTAGAGCTTTTTTGCTGTTTTTTTTGTTCTTCATTGCTCTGGTTTTTAGGCATCATCTTACTAACATCTTTTGTCTCTTTGAGATGTAGTTTTCTTAAAAGATTTAGGTTGTAAAGAGCATCTTTATCCTCTTTTAGTGCAAGGGCATAGATATAATACTCTTTTGCCTTATTGTATTTTTTGAGCTTTACGGCTGTGTTTGCTATATTGTAAAAGATTTTTTCTTTGAGGTCTTTATCTTTTGTTCTGATTTGAGTGTAATAGATAATCGCTTTTTTATAAGCACCCATTTTATAACAAGAGGTCGCAATATTGTAGTAACTCTTTGTGCTTGGAGATATTTGCCTAAAGGCAGTGGCTGATTCTTTATAGTTTTTTTCACCGTATGCCTGTTTTGCATGAGAGATATAGTAAAAGTCTAAGATTCCTGCTTTTGAGTTGATGGGTGATAGTAGAAGCAGAGGGATAAAGATAAAAATCTTTTGTGCAAATTTTGTGACACCTAAAAAGAAAAATAAAATCGCAAAGAGTAGGGGGATAGTAAAGAGTTCTTTATATGTTTTTACTTCTATACTCGCTTTTTTTGTTTGCTCTGTTTTTAAATCATCTGATAGTGTTTCAATATCATCAAGAGTTTTGAGCTGATAATATTTTCCTTTTGTTGCATTGACCAAATCTACAAGCATAGGATTTATTTTTGATATAACTATCGCATCATGAAGATTTTTTACATATTTACCATCTTTTTTAAGTGCTGCACCTCGTTTAGTTGCAGTGGCAACGATAAAAGGGGTGATACTGCTTTTTTTGGCAATTTTAGCAAGGTTTGCTACATCTCGCTCATCGCCTCCATCACTAAATATGATAAGATTTTTGTGCTTCATAGGAAGTTTTGCAATGGTGGTAAAAAGATTTTTTAGGTTTGTACTCTTTGTGAGTATATATTTTGGATTTAGTGCATCTAATGCCATCATACTTATCTCAAAGTCAGTTGTAGGAGGAGAGATAAGAAGAGTTGAAGATGTAAAAGCAAAGATGGTAAATCTATCTTTAGGATGCTCTTTTATAAGCTTTTTAATCGCCTGTTTTGCAAGTATATATCTTGTTGGTTTGATATCATCTGCTTGCATAGAGTAAGAGGCATCTACGGCTATAATATACTCATGAGAGTTGAAATTCTCTTTTACATAAGCATTCTCATAAGCAGGTCTAGCGACTGTTAAAATCATAAAAAACAGAGCAATATATAAAAGCTTTGTCTGTTTATTAGGAGTTGTGTGCTTTTTATAAATATAGTAGATAGGGATAAGTCCAAACAGTACCCAAGCATTTAGCAGAGTCATTTACTCTATCCTCCTAGTAAGAAGATACAAAAGTAGTAAGATAGCAAAAGCTAATGGATATGAGAAGAGCATATGCTTGTTAAGATAGTTTTGTGAGCGTATCTCACTTGGTTCTAGTGAGTTTAACTCTTGGTAAACCTCTTCTAAAGTTTGTGCATTTTGTGCAGAAAAAGAAGTACCTTTTGTATCTTTAGCTATTTTTTCTAAAAGTTTAGCATCATAATCACTCTTTTTGCCTAAGCCGATAGTGTAAATCTTTACATGAAGTTTTTTTGCAAGGGCTACTGCATCTTTTATCTTTGTTTCTCCACTGTTTTGATAACCATCTGTGATGAGGATAATGACTCTGTTTTTCGCTTTTGCTTTTTCAAGCATATCAAGTGAACGAGCCAGACCATCACCGATGGCAGTAGAACTTCCAGCCATGCCAACTTCTAAAAAATCAAGCATATACTTTAAAGAGTGCATATCGTAAGTGATAGGTACAGGAGAAAAAGCATAAGAGCCAAAGACAACAACACCGACATTGTCATCAAATCTTTTTGTAACAAACTTTTTCATAAGAGATAGTAAAATATCAAATTTAGATTTTTGCTCGTCCTCTGCAGAGTAGCCACTCTCTCCCATTGAGCCACTTGTATCAAGTGCAAAGACTAAGTCTCGTCCTTTTCTTTGTTGTGAACTTTTGGAATCATAAGAGATGGGTGAGGCTAGGGCTGTTACAAGAAGAGTCAAAATGATAGAAGAGAGCAACTTATCTTTGTTGAAAAGCTCAGTTTTTTTAGTAAAGAGTTGAATATGTGGAAATATTATTGTTTTTATGCTTAGAGGACATTTGTAGATACAGATAATCAATAAGAGTAAAATAAAAGCATAAATATACTCAAACTCAAAGTGATACATTTTATTTCATTCCTGCCCAGAGCATCCTAAGCCAAAGTCCTACTGTGCTTGTGTATCCAACTTCGCTAAAGAGCGACTTTTTGTTTTTATCATATATAAATGTTGTTGGAAAAGCACTTACATGAAACTGCGATGCTAAAGCTCCATCTTTGTCATTTATAACTTTAAAGTTTAAATCATGCTCTTTCATGTACTTTTGTATAGCCTTATCACTTCCTGATTTTACTGCGATAGTGATAACTTCAAAATGTTCTGACAATCTTTGAATATTTCCAGCTTCCAGCTTACAAGTAGGACACCATGTCGCCCAAATATTGAGTAAAATCGGTTTTTTCTTTGCAATAGTATAAGGTTTATTGTTTAACAGAGTTACTGTTTGTAACTCTAAGGAGGATGTGTTTAAATCTTGACTCTTATACAAACTTATAGCATTTGCAAATATTGTCATGGTTATGATGAAAAAAAGTACCTCTTTGGTGTAATGTTTTAGTTTTGCAATCATTATTTATAGTTACTATTTTTTTGTTTTTTTGTTGAAGATGAGCTATTTTTATCTAAAAAATCTGACATACAAGCAAAATTTCTTTTTACAGAAGTGTTTTTATAACTATCATCATAACTTCCACCATGCATATCAATCTTCCCTTGTTGATAGCCCTGAGCTGTTAATGATAGATAAAGTAGAGTAAGAGTTATAACTGTTTTCATAAATTGTCCTAATATTTGTATAGGTATTTTACCATCTATCGTATTAATAAAAAATTGCATAGACTTTTTTATGATATAATATTTTCAATAACTTTGGAGTGTAGGTACTAATTATGGATATAGATATAGAAAAAGTGATTTTTACTATGAAAGAGTCGAATTATTTTTATGCATGGAAAGATGCTCTTTTAGGTAACAGTGTGTTAAATGACTGGAAAAAGATATTGGCTGAGCCTGAGAATAGGTCTCTTTACTCAGAACTATCCGTAAAATTGTACGAGCATAAAGTGCCTTATGTTATCGTGAGTGAGTATATAGATGAGTTTTTTAGATACTGTAACATAGACCAGCATAGACATATGATAAAAAATAAAATAGCCGAGGCATATCTACATAAGCAACTTTTAGATGATAAAGAGGGTATAGAAGAGGAGTTGGGTACTAAGATGAGTGTTGTTTTAGAATCAACACGAGAGTTGATTGATGCACATCTTAACTGGATGAAAAGTTTTATCACTACTATCGTTGAAAAACCTACTTATTTTGAACTAGATCCTAGAAAATGTTTTGTTGGAAAATGGATTTTAAGTGAAAAAGAGAATATACCGTCCTCTTTAGTTCAAAAACATATAAATCTTCACTCAATGGCTGAGAGCGCTTTAAGAATGTATCATAAAGAAGATTATGCTTACTTTTTACTTCTATATATGGATATTTTAGAATCATCTTATCAGATTAAAAATTCGATTATGAATATATTCTTTACTCGTCGTATTCGTTCCATTTATGAAGACCCTTTGAGTGGAAAGTTTAACTATTTTCAACTTAAAAATGATATTCAAAAGTATGATAAAGATGTTTCGATATTGGTGTTTAACATAAAAGATTTTAAAAAAATGAATCTTTTGTACGGTCATGATGTTTGTGATAAATTGATTAGAAAAATAGCTGATAAAGTTGATACTATCCCCGAAGTTATGAGTACATACAGGATATATGGAGATGAGTTTGCAATCCTTTTTTCAACGCAAGAGGCAGAAAAAGTCATCACTCTTTTTAAAGAAGAACTATATAAATATGAATTTAATTTTGCAGATGAGAGTATGAGCATCTCTTTTTATGGAAGTTATGCCCAACTATCTAAGCATGTTTTAGAGTATTGTGAGTATGGACTTATGTTATCTAAAAAACATTATGGCGATATTGTTAATGTAGATAACACTGATGAAAAAGCACTGTTTTTATATGCTGATGAACTGCATTTATCTAAAAAACTTCAACTTGCATTTGTAGACAATAGAATAATCTCTCATTTTCAACCCATAGAAGATTTAAAAACAGGAAAAATAACAAAATATGAAGTGCTTATGAGAGTGCAAAATATTGATGGTACTATTATGTTTCCAGGTGAATTTTTAGACTCTTTGGAAAATATGTATTTGTATCCAGAAGTTACAAAGTTGATGATAAAAAATAGTTTTGATTTTTTCAGAGATAAAGATTGTGGTTTTTCTATCAATCTTCTGTATTCTGATTTGATAAATCAGGATACGAAGGCTTTTATCTTAGAAATTATAAAAGAGAACCCTCAAACAGCAAGTAGATGCACCTTTGAACTTTTAGAGTATGAAGCTATTGTAAACTTGAATGATGTGGCTACATTCTTCGCTGATTTACACTCACATAATGTTAGTATTGCTTTGGATGATTTTGGAACTGGATATTCCAACTATGATGTTATTTTTAATATGAAAATTGACTACATAAAGATTGATGGTTCTTTAACTGAGTCAATGCTTACAAGTGAAAAGTCAAGAGTTGTTATAGAATCTATAGTTGAGGTTTCAAAAAAACTTGGGATAGAAATCGTTATAGAGTTTGTGAGTTCTGAAGAAATTTATAATGCTGTTAAAGATATGGATATTGACTATGCTCAAGGGTATCACATAGGAAAACCCTTGGCAAAATTGCTAGATTAGATTTGTATTTATAAACGCGAGATTATTCAATCTCAGCGTCTATAACATCCTCATCATCTTTTTTCTTTTTAGCATCAGCCTCAGCAGCAGCTGGGTTTTGCTCTTTTTTGTACATCTCTTCTGCCATTTTATGAGCAGCTTCTGTTAAAGTTTTTACTTTTTCTTCTATTTGCTCTTTAGTAGCGTTTTCATCTTTTAAAGTATCTTTTAGGTCGATTACAGCAGCTTCTATCTTAGCTTTTTCCTCTGCATCAAGTTTATCACCCATTTCAGTTACTGATTTTTCAGTTTGAACGATAAGTGCATCTGCTTGGTTTTTAAGGTCAACTAAGGCTTTTCTCTCTTCATCAGTAGCTTTGTTTTGTTCTGCATCTTGAACCATTTTGTTAATCTCTTCTTCGCTTAGTCCTGAAGACCCAGAGATAGTTATTGATTGAGATTTACCAGTTCCTTTGTCAGTTGAACTAACAGTTAAGATACCATTTGCATCTATGTCAAAAGTTACTTCGATTTGTGGAACACCTCTTGGAGCAGCTGGGATGTCTCCAAGTTCAAAAAGCCCTAAAGATTTGTTATCTTTTGCAAATTCTCTTTCACCTTGACCAACAGAAATACTAACAGCTGGTTGGTTGTCTTCTGCAGTTGAGAAAACTTGAGACTTTTTAACAGGAATTGTAGTTCCTTTTTCGATTATCTTAGTCATAACTCCACCAAGAGTTTCGATACCAAGTGATAATGGAGTAACATCAAGAAGTAAAACATCTTTAACATCTCCTCTTAAAACACCACCTTGGATAGCAGCACCTGCAGCAACAACTTCATCAGGATTTACACCTTTGTTAAGGTCTTTTCCACCGAAGTATTTAGATACTGCCTCTTGTGCCACTGGAACACGAGTAGAACCACCAACCATGATTATCTCTTTGATTTCACCATTATCTAAATCAGCCTCTTTCATCGCTGTTTTTATGTGTGTAATAGTTTCATCAATAAGACCAGAAATCATACCTTCAAATTTCGCACGAGTAAGTTTTACCACTAAGTGTTGTGGCCCAGCTTCTGTCATTGTTATAAACGGTAAGTTAATCTCTGTTTCAGTTGCAGAACTTAACTCTTTTTTAGCATTTTCAGCAGCATCTTTTAAGCGTTGTAGTGCCATCTTGTCATTTTTAAGTTCGATGCCATGAGAGTTTTTGAACTCATCATTTAAGAAGTCAACGATTTTGTTGTCAAAGTCATCACCACCTAAAAATGCGTCACCGTCAGTTGAAAGAACTTCAAAAGTACCATCAGAAATCTCAAGAGTTGTAACATCAAATGTTCCACCACCAAGGTCATAAACAAGTACATTTTCTTCAGCTTTACTTTCTAAACCATAAGCAAGTGCAGATGCAGTTGGCTCATTGATAATTCTTAAAACATTAAGCCCAGCGATAGTTCCAGCATCTTTTGTTGCTTTACGCTGTGCATCATTGAAGTAAGCAGGTACAGTGATAACTGCATCAGTAACGCTTCCACCAACATAAGCTTCTGCATCTTCTTTAAGTTTTGAAAGGATTTTTGCACTTATCTCTTGTGGAGTGTAAACTTTTCCAGCAACATCAACACAAGCAGCACCATCTTTATTTACGATATTGTAAGTTACTTTATCGTGTGCTTCTTTTGCGTTTTCTTCATCCATCATGAGACCCATGATTCTCTTGATTGAAGAGATTGTTTTTTCAGGGTTTGTAATCGCTTGACGCTTTGCAGGATCACCTACTAAAACATCACCTTTGTCTGTAAACGCAACTACTGATGGAGTTGTATTTTTACCTTCTGCATTTGGGATGATTTTCGCTTCACCACCTTCATATACTGCAACACA
>JALTUB010000351.1:1619-11396 GCA_027047745.1 Sulfurimonas sp. | reverse complement strand
AGTACAAACGCAGTATAACTATGAAAAAACTTGGACAAGTACAAAAGAGGATGAGCTTTTAAAAATAATCGCTGAAGAGGTCGGTGATGCTGATCCACAAGGAACTCTTTTGTATATAAAAGAAGCCATAAAAAATGGAAAAGTTATAAGTGTTGGTTCTTGTAAGTTTAAAGAGGAGAGAAATAAAAATGTTCCTAAACAATGATATAGCAAAGTTAATACTAAGAGTTAGTTTAGGTGTGTTGATACTTTAGCAGAGTAATCAATATTACTTGCCATCATAAATCCTTTAGTTTAGTTACAAAGTCAATTTAAAAAGGAAAGTTACGGATGTCTAACTTTAATAGTAGAGTTCAAGCTCCATCCTATAACTGCCATTAAGATAACAACAATAGAAGCAGATAAAATATCGTATGCGTTTGTTAGATAAACTAGCCATAAAAGTATAGCTCCAAGAGGTGTTGGTACTCCTGTAAAGTAGTTATCAACTTCACCTGCATCTGCGTTTATGTTAAAGTGTATAAGTCTTCTAAGCCCTGCTATCACATAAGATATACTCACGATAGAAGCGATAAACATACCAAAACTACCAAGGTGTGAAGCATAAACAGCTTGAAAAATCAAAAAGACAGGTACAAGAACAAAACTTAAAAAGTCTGCAAAACTATCAAGTTGGATACCAAATTCATTGCTCAAGTTATATTTTCTAGCAATTTTTCCATCAAATATATCAAAAGCCCCACCGATCCACGCAAGTATAATAGCAGTCGCAAAATTGTTTTGAGTAATGTTGTAAGTCGCCATAAGACCTGCTGTTATGTTTACAAATGTGAAAAGATTTGCTAGGTTAAAGTGTGATGATGGAGTGTATAAAAACTTCATAGATACCTCTTGGTTAATTTTTTCCTTATTATATCAGACTAAATGTTAAAATATAAAAAAGCCCATCTTAATAATGATAATGTTTATCGTTATTAAGATTAAACTAAGTGAAATTTTTATACAATTCTGCCAATAATTTATAGGGATAGTTAAATGAAGCAATATATGAAGTTGTTTGCAACTTTGTTAATCTTAGGTGTTTTAGCAAATGCAGATGGGATAAGTGAAAAAAGAGAAAGAATCCACTCTGTAAGAAAAGTTGTAGATAGTGTAGGAAAACTAGAAAACAAAGAAGTTTCTATGACAGATACTATTAAAAGTATGTTCAGCGATGGTAAAGTATCAGGACAAGTAAGAACTATATATGCTGGATATAGGCAAAAAAAAGTGGGAGTAGATGATACTTATGCAACTGCAATAGGTGGGATACTAAAGTATGAGTTAGCCGAGCTTAAAGGTTTCAATGCTGGAGTTGCTTTTTATACTTCTCATGACATCTCTTTTGCAACAGGAAGTGGAGTAAATCAAAACAATGAGTTATCTTCAACTTCTGGAAAATATACAGATATGTCAGAAGCGTATCTAAACTATAAGCATAAAAATTTGAACATTAGAGTAGGGCGACAGAGTTTAGATACTCCACTGGCTGATAGTGATGATATTAGAATGATACAAAACAGTTTTAATGCTTATATCTTATCTTACAATTATGAAGGATTTGATTTTATAGGAGGGCATTTAAATTCATGGCAGGGAGTAGATGCTGGTTTGGAAAGTGGCTGGCAAGATATTGGTTCACACGGTGCTAATTTTGGAGGTATATCTTACAATGATGGTTTAGAACTTGGAGTTTGGTACTATAATATTACAGGTGAATTAAACGCAGTCTATCTTGAGTTTGGTGGAAACTATGAGATTAATAATGATGTGCAGATACATGCCATGACTCAGTACCTTAATGAAAAAGAGTTAGATAAAAGTGGGTTTGGAGCAGATATTTATGGTGCTATGTTTGAGCTTGTAGTAAATGATATTGGTTTTAATATAGCATATAACAGAGCTAACAAAAAAGCAGGACTTGAGAGTTTCTCTGGTTTTGGTGGTGGTACACTTTATACCAGTATGGATACGATGATTATAAATGATATTACAAAAGATAGAGAGGCTAATGCTTTGGTATCTGGTATAAGTTATACATTTGATGATTTTAATCTTCTTTATGCTTATGGTGATTTTCAAGGAAAAGCAGATAGTTTAAATGTAAAAGAGCATATAGTAGAACAAGATATGGGTTTTGAATATAATTTCAATGATAGATTTTTAGCATCAGCAATCTATGTTGTAAGTCAAGACAAAGAAAATAGTGTTAAAACAAGTAACGATTGGGATAGATTTCAAGTAATGCTAAATTATAACTTTTAACAAGTTGATAAACATCATGAAAGTAGTATAATTTTAAAAATAGATAGAAGAGAAAAATGAAAAAATTATTAGATTGCCAAAAAGGCGATAAAGTTGTAGTGATAAAATTAAACGCAGCTAATGAACTTAAACAGAGACTAATATCCTTTGGAGTAATGAAAGAAGCAGATTTGGAAGTTTTGGAACTTGCACCAAGAAAAAAAACTATAGAAGTAAAGGTAGGTAAGATGCGTTTAGCACTTCGTGCTGAGGAAGCAGAACTTATAGAGGTAGAAGATTTATGAGTCAAGAAGAAGAAATAAGTTGCCCAGTTATATCTAATCATGTAAGGATAGCTCTAGTAGGTCAACCAAATGTTGGAAAAAGTATGCTGATAAATTCAGTATCAAACGCACATCTTCATGTTGGAAACTTCTCAGGTGTAACTGTAGATAAGACAGAGGTATTGTTTGACTATAAAGAGCATAGTTTTACTGTGGTTGATTTACCTGGGACTTATGCTTTTACTGACTATACTATTGAAGAGAGAGTTACACATGACTATCTTTGTGCAGAAGAGTATGATATTATCATCAATGTAGTTGATTCAACAAATCTTGCAAAAAACCTTCAACTTACAGCAGAACTTTTGACCATGAGCAAGAAGATTGTTATAGCCTTAAACATGAGCGATGAAGCTGATAAAGAGGGTATAAGCATAAACGCAGAGTATATGTCAGAGCTTATAGGCGTACCTTGTGTTAAAGTTTCAGCCGCTACAAAAGTGGGTATAGAAGAACTTATCTCAACTCTTATAAAAACTCATGATAATCCAAAAGAAGAGATTAAACTTATCTTTAGTGAGGCAGTTGAAGAGGAGATAGCTACTATAGTCTCTTATCTAAGTAAGCATAAATATAATGCACTGAACTCATATAGAAACATAGCGATAAATCTTCTTAAAAATAACAAAAAAACTTATGAAAAACTTCATGATAACCCTATCTGGACAGAACTTCAACCCATACTTATAGAAGCTTCAAAGCATATAGAACTCCATCATGATAGTGATGATATAAAAGAGTCATTTGCAGAAGAATATAGCTCTTTTAACAGAGGAATAGTAGCTGAGGTAGTTAAGCAAAAAGAGAAAGTTGTTCAAAAAAGTATCACTGAAAAGATAGACAATATCCTAATCCATCCTATTTACGGTATCCCTATATTTCTGTTTTTTATGTGGAGTCTGTTTCAGTTGACTTTTGAAGTTGGTGCAATTCCTATGGATTATATTGACGCCTTTTTTGGATGGTTTGGTAACACTGTTGGTGCTACGATTAGTAATGATGATGTGCGTTCTTTGGTTGTTGATGGTGTCATAGCAGGTGTTGGTGCAGTTGTTCTTTTTGTGCCAAATATCATCATCTTATTTATAGGTATAGCACTTTTAGAGAGTACAGGTTACATGTCAAGAGTTGCCTTTTTGCTTGATGGATTTTTTCATAAGTTTGGACTTCATGGGCAGAGTTTTATCCCCCTAGTTACTGGTTTTGGTTGTTCTATCCCTGCTTATATGTCAGCTAGGATACTTAAAAATGATAGAGATAGACTTCTCACTCTTTTTATCATAGGCTTTATGTCATGTGGTGCAAGATTGCCCGTTTATGTACTCTTTGCAGGTGCTTTTTTTGCTCCAAATATGGCAGGAAATATCCTTTTTGTGATTTATATTTCTGGTGCTCTTATAGGTGTGATGGCTGCAAAACTTTTAAAGATGACTGCTTTTAAAGGTATAGAAGAACCTTTTGTTATGGAGATGCCAAAGTATAGGCTTCCTTCACTTAAACTAATCTGGCATACTGTTTTAACAAAAACTATGATGTATCTTAAAAAAGCTGGTACTTTTATCGCTGGGGCTTCTATGTTGATTTGGTTTTTAAGTAACTATCCACATAATCCAACACTAGAAGAGGAGTATGGAGTTAAGATAGAAAGAGCAACAACCATAGAAGAGAAAAACTTGTTTAAAAATGAACTCTCTAGCTCTTTGCTTGAACAGAGTTATCTTGGAAGTATAGGCAAGTTCTCTGAACCTATTTTCGCTCCTCTTGGTTTTGATTGGAAGATGAGTGTTGCACTTCAAGCAGGTTTGGCAGCTAAGGAAGTTGTGGTCTCTACACTTGGTGTTTTATATGCACTGGGAAGCGATGTTGATCAAAAAAGTAGCTCTTTAGTAAATGCCATAAGTAAACATATTCCATTTCCTTCTGCAGTTGCATTTATCGTAGTTATTATGATCTATCTTCCTTGTCTTGCGGCTTCTGTTGTCTTTACTCGTGAAGCTGGAGGGATAAAATATTTCTTTTACTTGTTAGGATTTACATCTGTGGTTGCCTATGGGTTAGCATTTATAGCTTATAATGTCACAAAGTTAATGGTTTAAAAGGAATAAAATGCAAAAAATATTGATGATAGAAGATGATTTGGAGTTAGCAGAGATATTAACAGAGTATCTTGAGCAGTTTGAGTTTAATGTTATTACAGAAGATGATCCTTTTAAAGCAGTCAGTATATTGAAGTTAGAGCCATTTGATTTGGTCATTTTGGACTTAACACTTCCTGGGATGGATGGGCTTGAAGTTTGTGAAGCTATCCGTGAGCGTCAAGACATTCCTATCATTATATCTTCAGCAAGAAGTGATGTGACAGATAAAATAAAAGCCTTAGAACTTGGTGCAGATGATTATCTTCCAAAACCTTACGACCCTCGTGAACTTGAAGCAAGGATTAACTCTGTACTTCGTCGTTATGAAGCTAAGAGTGAAGAAAAAAGTGAGACTAAAAGCGACTTTAAATGTGATAAAGAGACCATGGTTATCACATATAAAGGTAGAGTTATTAACCTAACAAACGCAGAATTTGGCATCTTGGCTTATATGATAAGTAAACATGGTTTAGTAGTTTCAAGAGAAGATTTGATACACAATGTAAATGCTATAAATGAAGACTCTTCAAACAAAAGTATTGATGTTATGGTAGGTAGAATCAGAAGTAAACTTGGCGATAAAGCACTTATAGAGTCAGTTCGTGGCGTTGGTTATAAGCTTTTAAAGTAAGTAGCAGGAGTTCATTATCATTAAACGCCGTGCTGTACTTTTAACTGTTCTTTTCTCACTTATCTTAACTTTGGTAAGTGTAAGTGCTATATTTTGGGAGTTTTATAAACTCAACAAACAACAGTACATTGACCATATTTTTACAAAGTATTCAGTTATTATTCAGATATATAAAGAAAATCAGCAAAGACAAAGTTCAGATGTCATGCTCGAAGCAAATCTAGCTATCTATAAACTATTTCTGATAAAAGATAAAAAAGATGAAACTAGAATCTTACAAAAAGCCACTGTCTTAAAAACAGAGGGAATCAAGAGCATAAAATCTACTTTAATGCTTGGGCCTGAAGGATTATATCGTAAAAATATAGTTGGCAAATTAAATGCGATCATGCTCAAAGATAAAAACAGAATTTATTTTCAAATCAAAACACCAGTAGGCTCGATACTTATCAAAGATGAAAAGCTAAAACCATACAGTTATCTAAATCTTATGTATGCATACTCTACTATTTTTACCGTTATAAGTCTCTCTTTTTTACTGATTTTACAAAAACTAAGACCACTTATACGACTTAGAAAAAAGATAGCACTCTTTGGTAATGGAGATATGAAGATCTCTTTTAAAACCAAAAATTGTGATGAGATAGGATTGGTTTCAAATGAACTAGAATCAGCTCGTGAAAAGATAGAAAACCTTCTTAACTCTCGTACTCTTTTTTTACGAAATATTATGCATGAACTAAAAACCCCTATAGCTAAAGGGACTATTGCTACTCAGATGCTTGATTCTCAAAAGCAAAAAGATAGGTTTACTTCCATATTTTCAAGGTTAGAATCTTTGGTAAATGAGTTTGCTCTCATAGAAGAGGTAACAAGTCTTGATGATAAAAGTGAGTTTATGGAGTGCAGACTGCTTGACATTATAGATGGTGCTATAGACATGGCAATGGTAGATGAAAAATCTGTAACTGTAGAAATATCTGGAGATATAAAACTACATGCAAACTACAGACTATACACTACAGCCATAAAAAACATGATAGACAATGCCATGAAGTATTCTAAAGATGCTCACATAAAAATCTTAATGATAAATGGTGAACTATCTTTTGAAAGCAAGGGCGATCGCTTAGCCCATCCTCTACAATTTTATATAGAACCTTTTACAAAAGAAAACCCATCCAAAAATAGTTTTGGCTTAGGACTTTATCTTGTAGATTCCATCTTAAAAGCTCATGAACAAGTCTTGGCGTATGAGTATGAAGGGGATACTAACCGTTTTATTTTTGCCTAAGGTTAGTTATTTAACTTCTCCCTCTTTACCATCTGCTAAAGATGTTAAAAAAGTTTCCATATCGTATTTGACTCTATACTCTGGAGTCATTATATGTATAAGTACATCACCCAAATCAACAACAACCCAGTCACCACTCTCTTCAACATAGTTGAAAGTCTCTTCAGGTTTAAGTTCAGTTTTTAAGTGGTCAAGTAGTGCAGTTGTATGTTTTTGACCAAGTGATGAAGCGATGATTGCAAAGTCAACAAAATAATCTTTTTCTCTTAAGTCAAATGACTCTATTGCTTCTGCTTTGTGTTTGTCTAGTGTTTGGATTATCTTTTCTATTCTATTTTGCATCTGTTTCCTTGTAATATTGTGCGATTTCCTCGGCACATTTTTTTGTTAGTTTTGTTTTGTCTATCTTTTTTCTAAGAATTGATGAAGATATATCGACATCAACTTTTATCTTTGTAAACTCTTTTGGTATATCTATCTCTTCTCTTGAAGCTACGATAAAAGATACAAGTTCTTTAAGTTCATCATATCTATGCCATTTTTTTAGTGTTTTTAAATTATCAGCACCGATTACAAGAAAGATTTTATCATACTTTTGTAAAAGATATAAAACACTCTCTACGCTAGGAACTTTTTTTTCTTCTCTTACCTCATACGAGTCTATAACTACTTTTTTGTTGTCTGAAAATATACATTTTAACCACTCTAAACGCAACTGTGAGGGTGCATGAGCCTTTGTTTTAAAGGGATTCAAAAAAGTCGGCATAATGACAATCTTGTCAATGTAATCTAACTTTTGCAAAGCATTTACAACTGCTTCATGTCCTGCATGAGGAGGGTCAAAAGAGCCACCAAAAAGTGCTATAGTTTTCATTAAAGCGAATTATAACTAATTTTGGATAAAATTGCATACAAATATAACAGAGGTAAATCAATGGCGTTGAAGATTGCAATAAATGGATTTGGTAGGATTGGTCGTTGTGTTACACGCATCGCTGCTTCTCGAGATGATATAGAGATTGTAGCTATTAATGACATGACAGATAAAGATATGATGCTTTATCTTTTAAAATACGACTCTGTTCATGGAAATTTTGATGCTAGTTTTGATGGTATCAAAATCTTTAACGAGAGTGATCCTAAAAATGTAAAGTTTGGTGAGTGTGGAGCTGATGTTGTTCTTGAATGTACAGGAATTTTTTTAACAAAAGAGTTAGCTCAAACTCACATAAACAATGGAGCAAAAAAAGTTATCCTCTCAGCCCCAGCCCAAGACAGCGTAACACCAACATTTGTAATGGGTGTAAATCATGAAGATTATGCAGGAGAAAGTATCATCTCAAATGCTTCATGCACAACAAACTGTTTAGCACCTATAGCTAGCATACTTGATGATGAGTACGGCATACAAAAAGGTCTCATGACAACCATCCACTCATATACAAATGATCAAAATATACTTGACACTAAACATCATGGTGATATTCGTCGCTCTCGTGCGGCGGCTATCAACATGATACCAACGACTACAGGAGCAGCAAAAGCTCTAAGTCGTGTTTTACCAAAACTTCATGGAAAACTTGATGGAACAAGTGTAAGAGTTCCAACCCCTGATGTCTCTATGGTTGATTTGACACTTCATCTTGGCAAAAAAACAAGGACAGAAGAAGTGCTATCTCTTTTAGATAAAATGGAAGATACAAAATACAAAGGTCTTTTACATATCGACAGAGATAAAAGAGTCTCTCAAGATTTTGTAGGTTCAGCATATAGTTCTATAGTTGCTCAAGACTTAGTTCAAGTTATCGGTGAAGATATGGTAGCTGTAAGGGCTTGGTATGACAATGAGTGGGGATACTCAAACAGACTTTTAGATATGGCAATCCATATAAGCAAATAACAAATAGGATAAAAATTGAAATTATTAAGTATAAAAAATCTAGACCTTGAAGGTAAAAAAGTATTCATAAGATGTGACTTTAATGTTCCTATGGATGAGTTTGGAAATATCTCAGATGATAGACGCATTCGCTCAGCCGTAGCAACTATAAACTACTGTTTAGACAATGATTGTTCAGTTATTTTAGCTTCGCATTTAGGTCGTCCAAAGGGTGAAGTGGTGGAGAAATACTCTCTTGCACCAGTTGCTAGAAGACTTCAACAACTTCTAAAGCGTGAAGTAGAATTAGCAAAAGATGTCGTGGGTGAAGATGCGATGTCAAAAGCAAAGGCACTTGAAAAACATAAGGTTCTTTTGCTTGAAAACCTACGATTTGAAGTAGGTGAGACAAAAAATGATGAAACACTAGCTAAAACTTTAGCATCTATGGCAGAGTTTTATATAAATGATGCTTTTGGAGTTAGCCATCGTGCTCATGCCTCTGTTGAGGGTATTACAAACTATTTTGACGATAAACATAAAGCTGCTGGATTTTTACTAGACAAAGAGATAAACTTTTTTGGAAAACTTGTAAATGAGCCAGTGCGTCCTTTTGCAGCGATAGTTGGAGGAAGTAAAGTATCTGGAAAGTTAGAAGCTCTTGTAAATCTTCTGCCAAAAGTAGATAAGATTTTTATCGGTGGTGGAATGGCATTTACATTTTTAAAACAGATGGGTTATAACATAGGAGCTTCTTTAGTAGAAGATGACCTATTAGAAGAAGCACAACAGATCATGGATGAAGCTAAGAAATATGGTGTTAAGTTTTATCTACCAGTTGATATTGTAGCTGCTGAAAAGTTCTCAGAAGACGCCGTAAGCAAGATAGTGACAGCCCAAGAGATTCCAGACAACTGGATGGGACTAGATATAGGACCTGCTACTGTAAGACTCTATCGTGAAGCATTAAACGATGTTCAGACAGTTTTATGGAATGGACCTATGGGCGTCTATGAGATGGAAAAATTTGCTCGTGGCTCATCAAAGATAGCTCACTTTGTAGCAGACACTTATGCAACAACAGTTGTTGGTGGTGGAGATACGGCAGACTTGGTGCAAAGAGTCGGTGTTGCCGAAGAGATGAGCTTTATCTCAACAGGTGGAGGAGCATCACTAGAACTACTAGAGGGCAAAATCCTACCAGGGGT
>JALTUB010000351.1:0-1519 GCA_027047745.1 Sulfurimonas sp. | reverse complement strand
ATAGTGTTGAAAAGTTTTTACAAGATAGTGACTCAAAACAAGAGGTTTTAGTTTTTCCTGCTATGTCTAGTTTGGTAGAACATAAAGGCAAAGTTCTTGTAGGTGCTCAAAATGCTTACCCAACAAAAAATGGTGCATTTACAGGTGAGATAGGAGTAGAACATTTAGAAGAGTTTGGTATAAAAACTATACTCATAGGTCACAGTGAACGCCGTCATGTCTTAGATGAGAGTCAAACTACTATAGTAGAGAAGTTCAACTTTTACAAAGACTTAGGTTTTAAGATAGTTTACTGCGTGGGCGAACCTCTCCAAAAAAGAGAAGCAGGTAAAGAAGAGATGATGAAGTATATCTCTTCTCAATATGAAGGCATAGACACAGAGTATGAAAACCTTATCATAGCCTATGAACCAGTTTGGGCGATAGGAACAGGACTAACTCCAACACTTGAAGACATAGAAGATATACATAAAGACCTAAAAGAGAACTCATCAGCACCTCTTTTATATGGTGGAAGCGTAAAAGTAACAAATGCAAAAGAAGTTTTAGCACTAAAAAATGTAGATGGTGTTTTAGTTGGAAGTGCAGCTTTGGATGAGCAAGATTTCTGTAGTATGATAAGTTTCGCATAAGAGTAGCAGTCAGAGAGGTAACTAACCTCTAGTTCCCATACTCCGTATGGGAATTTATATTTTGTTTTGCTATAAAGTTTAATATTTATTCCCATTCGGAGAATGGGAATGAGTGGAAAAAAAGCTCTAGCACTCAATAAAGAGTGATAGAGCCTAATTGTTTTGAAGTTAATGCCCGACATTTAACTTACACACACAAAGCGACCAAGCTTTGATAGTGAAATTATATCACATTTAATCTAATATTACGCTAGTTCCCATACTCCGTATGGGAATTTATATTTTACTTCCCTATAATAGGCATACTCTCCAACTTCTTAACATTAGAGTGTTCATAATCATTTGGATGAGCCTTTCTATAAGCCGCTGCCTTATCTACATACTCTTGAAGAGTAAAAGGCTTATCATCTTTCTCTGCGTAGTGTATTTCTTCTTTCCCATCATTATATACTACTTTAGTGCTTCCGTCTTTCTTTATATATGTTTGCTTCACACCAGACTTGTTAGTTTGTGCTTTCATATACTTCTTTTGTATATCTTTATCATTAGATACAGTTGGAGTCCAATCATTTTTAAACCAAGCATCCATGGTTCTTTGCATATAACCATCTTTTGCTTTAGGCTTTGAGCCACTTATACTGTTTAATGCACTATTTTGAGAAGGTGCTTCAGAGCTAAGGTATGAACACCCAACTATGAGTGAAGAACTAAGGATTGTAAGTGTTGTTTTTCTTATAATATGTTTCATAGAGTGATTATAACTAATGAATTCTTAATGTTTAGTAACATTTAAGATAACTATAAGAGTAAAGTGTGTTATAATGCCCATTGAAATTTGTAACAAAACAAGGAGAATATATGAAATTTACAAAAATGAGTTTAGTAGC
>JALTUB010000350.1 GCA_027047745.1 Sulfurimonas sp. | reverse complement strand
CCTATGAAAAAGTTGATGCATGTCCATGCTGGATTTACTAAAAGTTTGAAGTTGAAAATAGTGGATTTTTATCTTGTTAGTTATCATAAAAAGTTATGAAACAGACCCCCGTTTTTTGCATTAAGTCTCTTTTTCTTAAACATTAAATTTTCCATTATTTGATCTCTTTGAATCATAGCATATTCAAGATTAGAAGACTTTAAGCTTTTTCTGACAATTTTTCCATTGATTCTTTTGCAAAAATAATAAATTTTATTAACTTTTGTCAAATATTTAGTAGAATTAGAGAAATAATATTGTTGCTTAGTTGTTACATAGTTAAAATTTTTATTTTGTTGAAAGTCCCAAATATAGGTGTTTATAGAGGTAGATGGTGGACCCTCAGAGATTCGAACTCTGGGAGGTGTAACCCTCGCCGGTTTTCAAGACCGGTGCATTCGACCAACTCTGCCAAAGATCCACGCGTTGTTTTGATAAGAAATTATTAAAACTGGAGGTGCCACCCAGATTTGAACTGGGGATAGCAGCTTTGCAGGCTGCGGCCTTACCACTTGGCGATGGCACCAGTCAATTTATCTTTCATATCAATGGTGCCCGGGGCCGGACTCGAACCGGCACAGTATTGCTACCGGGGGATTTTAAGTCCCCTGCGTCTACCAATTTCGCCACCCGGGCATCTGCTATGAAATCACAGTTTTATATAATAATGTAAAATGGAGCGGGAAACGAGGTTCGAACTCGCGACCCCGACCTTGGCAAGGTCGTGCTCTACCACTGAGCTATTCCCGCACCTAACGCTTACAAACTTTGTAAGTGAGCCGGAATTATAGCCGATTGTTTTTAATTTGTAAAGAGTTTTTAAACAAAATTATGAAAAAAGTGATATAATCGCGTTTATAATTAACTTAGCAAACTATATACAAGGAATTTTATGAGAAGTGATACTATAAAAAAAGGGTTTGATAAAGCCCCTCATCGTTCATTATTACGCGCGACAGGTCTTAAAGATGAAGATTTTGATAAACCATTTATTGGTATAGCAAATAGCTATATAGATATTATCCCTGGACACTTTTTTCTTCATGAATATGGTGAAATTGTAAAAGAGGCTATCCGTGAAGCTGGTGGAGTGCCTTTTGTATTTAATACCATAGGTGTTGATGATGGGATTGCTATGGGTCATGATGGTATGCTTTATTCGCTTCCATCTCGTGAGATTATAGCTGACTCTATAGAAACAGTAATGAACGCTCACAAGCTTGATGCAATGATTTGTATCCCTAACTGTGACAAGATTGTACCTGGCATGATTATGGGTTCTCTTCGTGTAAATGTTCCAACTATCTTTGTTTCAGGTGGTCCAATGCCTGCTGGTCATAAAAAAGATGGAACGCCTATCGACCTTGCGACTGCATTTGAAGCAGTTGGACAACATGCAGAGGGTAAAATGAGTGATGAAGAACTTCATGAGATAGAGTGTGAGGCTTGTCCATCAGGTGGTTCATGTTCTGGAATGTTTACTGCAAACTCTATGAATACACTTTGTGAAGCTATGGGAATCGCACTTCCTGGAAATGGAACAGTGTTGGCAATGACACCAGAGCGAATAGAGATGGTGAAAACTGCGGCAAGAAGAATCGTTGAACTTGCAAAGATGGAAGATAATTCTAAATACAACTTTAAAAATATACTAAATGAAAAAGCTGTACACAACGCTTTTACTATTGATATGGCAATGGGTGGAAGTTCAAATACAGTTCTGCATATGTTAGCAATAGCAAGAGAAGCTGATGTGGATTTTAAGATAGAAAACATAAATGCTATCGCAGAAAAAGTTTCGCACATAGCTAAAATTTCTCCATCATTAACGACTGTTCATATGAAAGATATTGATGAAGCAGGTGGGGTAAATGCAGTTATGAGTGAAGTTTCTCATAGAGGTAATGATGTACTTAAGCTTGATGCTTTAACGATTACAGGTGAGACGATTGGTGAGCGTATCAAAGACTCTAAGATTTTAGATGAAAATATTATCCATAAAAATGAGAATGCATATTCTCAAGTTGGTGGTCTTTCTATTTTATTTGGAAATCTTGCAACTGAAGGTGCTGTTATTAAAGCTGCAGGTATCGTTGATAGTATGCGACATTTCAAAGGAACAGCCGTTTGTTTTAACTCACAACCAGAAGCTATAGCAGGGATTATGGGCAAAAAAGTAAAAGCTGGGGATGTTGTTGTTATTCGCTATGAAGGACCAAAAGGTGGACCTGGCATGCAAGAGATGTTAGCTCCAACTGCTTTGATTCAAGGAATGGGACTTGGTGAGAGTGTTGCACTTATTACAGATGGTAGATTTAGTGGTGCTACAAAAGGTGCAAGTATCGGTCATGTTTCTCCTGAAGCTGCTGAGGGTGGACTTATCGCTCTTATAGAAGATGGCGATGAGATAGAGCTTGATGTGGATAAGCATATTTTAGCGTTAAATGTAGATGGTGAAGAGTTAGCAAGAAGAAAAGATAACTATGTACCATATAAAAATGAAGTAAAATCAAAATGGCTTAAACGCTATCAGTTGTTAGTTTCAAATGCATCAAATGGTGCAGTGCTTAAAACTGAATTATAAAATATAAAACTAGGAAATAAATTTTGAATGAAATTGCTATAAAACATAATGGTGAAATTATTGATACACAAACAGCTAAGGAGTTAGGTTTTGAGGGTGAACAGATTCATCTTGATAACTCTCCTGATAGTTTAGAAGTTCTTCGCCACTCAACAGCACACCTTATGGCTCAAGCTATAAAATCACTCTACCCAGACGCAGAGTTTTATGTAGGACCAACTGTAAAAGAGGGTTTTTACTATGACTTTAAAACATCTTCAGAGATAGGTGAGGGTGACCTTAAAAAGATAGAAAAACAGATGTTGTCTTTTGCTAAAAAGAAATACCCTATAGAAAAGTATGAGATTTCTATGGATGAAGCAAAAGAAAAATTTGCAAATGACCATCTAAAACTTGCTGTGATGGAGAGAATTACTGACGATAAAGTTTCTATCTATAAGCAGGGTGAGTTTGAAGACTTATGTCGTGGACCACATCTTCCATCTATAGGTTTGATTAGATATTTTAAACTGACTAAGATTGCAGGTGCTTATCTTGGTGGCGATTCTAAAAATGAGATGCTAACTCGTATATATGGGATTGCCTTTGCAGATAAAGAGTCACTAAAAGCACACATGACTCAGTTAGCTGAAGCTGCAAAAAGAGATCATAGAAAACTTGGAAATGAGATGAAGCTTTTCACTTTCCGTGAGGAAGTTGGAGCAGGTTTTCCTATCTGGCTTCCAGCAGGTGGTCGTCTTCGTGCGAGATTGGAGTCACTTCTGTTTAAAGCACATAGAAAACGAGGTTATGAGCCTGTTCGTGGACCTGAAATGCTTCGTTCAGACTTATGGAAAACATCAGGGCATTATCAAAACTATGGTGAAAATATGTACTTTACCAATATTGATGAGTTAGAATTTGGTGTAAAACCAATGAACTGTGTTGGACATATAAAGGTATACGAAGATGAACTTCACTCTTATCGTGACCTTCCTATCAAATATTTTGAGTATGGTGTTGTTCACCGTCATGAGATGACAGGCGCACTTCATGGACTTTTTCGTGTTCGTGAGTTTACTCAAGATGATGCTCATATATTTTGTACAGCAGAACAAATCGAAGAGCAAATCATAGAAGTTGTTGATTTTGTAGATAAAATCATGACAACTTTTGATTTTGAATACAAAATGATGATTTCAACTAAGCCTGAAAAAGCTGTTGGTGATGATAAAGTTTGGGATATTTCAACTGCTGCACTTAAGGGTGCTATGGATAAAAATGAGTTGGCTTATGAGATAGATGAAGGTGGTGGAGCGTTTTATGGTCCTAAAATTGACATTAAAATCCTTGATGCTATTGGTCGAGAGTGGCAATGTGGAACAATTCAGTTAGATTTTAATCTTCCAGAGCGTTTTGCTTTAGAGTATAATGGTGAAGAGAATGATAAGATTCAGCCAGTTATGATTCACCGTGCTATTTTAGGCTCTTTCGAGAGATTTATTGGTATACTAACTGAACATTATGCAGGTGAATTTCCTATGTTTATCGCACCAACTCAAGTGGCAATTGTGCCAGTTGCAGAAGTGCATAAAGATTATGCTAAGGAATTATCAGATAAACTTATTGACATAAATGCCGATAGTGAAATATATGCAAAAAATGATTCTTTAAACAAAAGAATTAGGATTGCAGAAAAAACTCGTGTTCCTATGATAGTTGTTGTTGGAGATGAAGAGATCGAAAATAAAACTGTAGCGATTCGAGATAGAAGAACTAGAGAGCAGTACAACTTAAGCGAAGAGGAATTCCTCAAGCTTATACAAACTAAAATAAATGAGGTAAATTTTTGAATCAAAAGAAAAACCGTGTCATAATGAATGACGATATTCGAGCAACAGAGTTAAGATGTAATGTAGATGGAGCAGAGTCTTTAGGGATTATCTCTTTTGATGAGGCTATGGAAAAAGCAAATGAGTTAGGTCAGGATTTAGTTCTAATAGCTCCAGATGCAAAACCACCTGTTGCAAAGATTATGGATTACGGTAAGTTTAAGTACCAAGAAGAGAAAAAGCTCAAAGAACAGCGTAAAAATCAAGTCAAGATTGTTGTTAAAGAGATTAAACTTTCTGTTAAAATCGCTGAAAATGATATTAATTTTAAGATAAAACATGCAAGAGAATTTTTAGAAAAAGGTTTTCATGTTAAATTTAGAGTATTCTTACGAGGTCGTGAGATGGCAAATCCTCAAGCTGGGAGAGATGTGCTTTTAAGAGTTTGGCCTATGGTTGAAGATATAGCAGTTATGGATAAGCCACCTAAGTTTGAAGGTCGTTATTACAACATGTACACAATCCCTAAAAAATAAAATCCAAATAGCAATGCATCTACTGCGTTGCTTCGTTCGTCATGTACTATCGTACACTTTCTCTGCTCAGCCCTTGTAGCTACATCACTCTTTGAATTTTATTCCCAAGTTTTACTTGAGAATATCTTTAGTTAGAAACTTTTGCTTTTAACTCATCTTCTGTAAGTTTTTCACTTACATACTTGATAATAACAACATTTTCAGTTTCATTTATAAACCATTCTGCTATGTGTTCACTCTCAAGAGCTTCTAGTTTTGCCATATCAACTTCATCAGTATTTATATATAGATGAGAGTGTTTTATAGGATTTTGAAGTTTTAAAGCTGTCCATACAAGCCATAAAACTATAACAACTGCAGTGATAGTAACTAAAGTTTCTCTATCGCTAATATCTAAGAAAAGACCTGCAAATGTACCACCTAAAAAAGTAAAGAAATAGGCTGCAGAGTTTGATATACCAAGTGCAGCACCTTTTTGGTGAACTCTTGCAAATTTAGAAATCATTGACTGAACTAATGGCTCCATCATGTTAAAACCAACGAAAAACAGAACAACACCTATAACAAAAACTGTACTTGAATGTGTGTATCCCATGATAAGAAAAGCAGCTAAGAAAAGAACAATAGAGAGTAAAAAGATCTGTTTAGGGATATTTTTCTTTTCACCTAAAATTGCCGCTGGAGCCATTGCTAAAAATCCTGCTATCATAGCTGGAACATACGCCATCCATAAGTCTGATTTATCCCAGTTAAAACCATACTCTGGTTTTGTAAGAAGTATAGGGATAAGTACAAATGCCATAGTCATGAGACCTTTTTGCATAGCATTTATAACTATCATGTTTAAAAGATTATTATCTTTTAAAATATCTTTAGTTGTTACTTTACCATGGTAGATATGTTTTATTTTTGGTGGGGTTGGTACTTTGGTAAAGAGGATGACGATAGCGATAACTGCTAATCCTCCTGTGATTAAGAAGATAGTGCTAATACCAAATGAAGAAGCAAGAATAGGACCTAAAGTCATAGAGACAGCAAAACTAATAGCGATAAAACCACCCATCATAGCCATCGCTTTTCCACGAATATTTTCTTCAACAACATCAGCAATCATGGCAGGTATAACAGAGCCAATAGCTCCAGCACCTTGTAAAAAACGACCAATCATCAAGATATATATATCAGTTGCATAAGCAGATATAAGAGAACCAACCAAAAAGAGTAAAAGACCAACTAAGATAGTTGGCTTTCTGCCGATTTTATCACTCATAGTTCCAAAAGGAACTTGAAAAATCGCTTGGGTTAGTGCATATCCACCAACAACAACACCAACAAGAAAAGGTGTAGCACCTTTTAAGTCAAGTGCATAAACAGAAAGAACAGGTAAAACTAAAAACAGACCTAAAAATCTAAGAAATAGAATCGAAGATAAAGGTAAAACTTTTTTCATCATTTGTGAAGCCTTTATAGTATAATTGCGAAATTATATTGCAATAATAATAATTCAAAGTAAAGGAATAAAATTTGAAATTAGTTTTAGCTACATCTAATAAAGGAAAAGTTAGAGAGATTCAAGCACTGTGTGAAGATTATGAGGTTATACCTTATAGAGAGCTTATGGATGAGTTTGAAATCATAGAAGATGCTGATACTTTTAAAGATAATGCTCTTATAAAAGCCAGAGCTGTTTTTGATGCACTAGAAGATAAAGATGTCATAGTTATGGCAGATGATAGTGGTATAAGTGTTGATATTTTAGGTGGTGCTCCTGGAATTTATAGTGCAAGATATGGTGGAGAAAATGCTAATGATAGAGAGAATCTAAAAAAACTGATGAATGATATTAAATCTAAAGGTGTTGGTTCTTCACCTGCATTTTATACGGCAGCTATCGCTATTGTTACAAAAAAAAGTGAGAGGACAGTGCATGGATGGATGCATGGAACTGCTTTAGCACAAAGTAGAGGTGAGGGTGGTTTTGGATATGACCCGATGTTTGTGCCATTAGGTTATGACAAAACGCTAGGTGAGTTATCTAATGAGGTTAAGAAAAAACTATCTCATCGCTCAAAAGCATTGAGTTTAGCAAAGAAAATTTTAAAAACTTTATAATAATTTTTTGCTTGTATCATAAAAAAGAGTTTCTAATTTTATTAGAAACAGATGCAAGTGACAAGCGTATCCACATACCTTTTGCATAATATCTCCTCTTGTATAAAAGTTTAATACTTAAAGAGATATAAGCAAATATTATTCCATTAGTTAAATACTACTAATAAGATGATACCAAAGAGAATTCTATATATGCCAAAAGAGACAAATGTAAACTTGTCCAAGAATTTTAAAAATAGTTTTATAGTTGCATATGCAACGATAAATGCAACAACAAATCCAACTACTAAATTTATAATATTTGCATCGCTAAACTCATGATAATGTTTTAGTAAGTCATAAGCTGTAACGGCACTCATGACAGGAAAAGCAAGTAAAAAACTAAATTCTGCACTTGTTTTTCTATCAAGTCCAACTAAAAGTGCACCGATAATAGTAGAACCAGCTCTACTTGTTCCTGGTATAAGTGCAAATATCTGTGCAAAGCCTATGACAAGTGACTGCTTTAGTGTTACTTCTTCCACAGTGGTCGTTATCTGTGTTTGGTCTTTTATAAAAAACTTTTCTACTATAAGAAAAACTATACCACCAATGATAAACATCACAGCGACTACGGTTATGCTAAAAAGTTCTTTGATTTGATGGGAAAATATAAATCCAACTACACCAATAGGAATAAAGGCAATAATAACTTTTGTCCAAAGATCTATCTTCTGTAAAGTAAATTTTTCTTTATAACTTAAAACTACAGCTAAAATTGCAGCAAATTGTATAATAACTTCATAAGCTTTTGTAACACTTGTTTGGTTTATACCCAAAAAGTGACTAGCAACTATTAAGTGTCCAGTTGATGATATTGGTAAAAATTCTGTAAAACCTTCGATTGTGCCTAAAAATATAGAGTCAAATAGTGTCATGAAAATCCTTTAATAGAATTTTATCATATTTTAGATATAATGCGAAGTTTTATTTTAAACATACAGGATATTATATGTTGCTTTTTACACCAGGACCAACTCCAGTTCCACAAAATGTTCGTAATGCCATGAGTGATGAGACTATGCACCACCGTACACCAGAATTTGAAGCTATTTTTGAGGAGACGAGAAAACATCTTTTTAATCTTTTTGCTACTGATGAAGTAGTGATGATTGCATCAAGTGGTACAGGAGCTATGGAAGCTGCTGTTATTAATCTTTGTAAAAACACTCTTCTTAGTGTAAACTCTGGAAAGTTTGGTGAGAGATTTGGAAAGATAGCTACTGCTCATGGACTAAAAAATGTAGAGATAAAAAATGAGTGGGATACGCCTGTAAGCGTTGATGATGTCGTAAATGCTGTAAAAGCAAATGCAGATATTGACGCGATAGCAGTTCAGATAAGTGAGTCAGCAGGTGGACTTCGTCATCCAGTTGAAGAACTTGCAAAGGCTGTTAAAGCGATAAATCCAGACATCATGATTATCGCTGATGGTATTACAGCTGTTGGTGTAGAGAGAATTGATGTGACTCACATCGACTGTCTTATCGCAGGTAGTCAAAAAGCACTAATGTTGCCACCCGGGCTTTCTATACTTGGTCTCTCAAATGCAGCTATAGAAGTTATTGGCTCAGGTGTTGGCTACTATCTTAATCTGGCTTCAGAGATAAAGAAACAGAGACAAAATACTACTGCTTACACAGCAGCAACTACTTTAATCATAGGACTCTTAGAAGTTTTTAAAAGTATAGAGAAATATGGTGGTATAGGTGTTTTGTTCTGTGATACTGCAAGAAGAGCTAAGGCAACAAGAGCAGCACTTGAAGCGATAGGACTCCATAGCTATCCAAAAACTCCTGCAAAAAGCATGACAACTATTGATGATAAAGATGCATCAAAGATTCGTTCTGCTTTAAAAGAGGAGTATGGAGTTAATGTTGCTGGTGGTCAAGACCATCTTAAGGGTAAAATTTTTCGTATAAACCAGATGGGATTGATAGCACCACACGAATCTATTTGGGTTGTAAATGCAATAGAGCTTATACTTCATCAGATAGGAAGAGTTGAGTATGCAGGTATCGCTTCAAAAGTTTATAATGAAACATATTTTAAAACTACACTAAAAAAAGAGAGCTAAATGATACTTGAACATGAGATTCCAAACGGTTCAAAACTGTATTTTGCTAATTCTGCAAAATTAAAGCGTAAAATAGAAAATGTAGCTAGTTCTGTTTTATCAGATAATGGTTTTGAAGAGATAGTTACTCCTATATTTTCTTATCACCAACATAAAAGTATTGCTGATGAGAAAGAGCTTATACGAATAAATGATGAGAAAAACAATTCTCTATCGCTAAGAGCTGATTCTACTATTGATGTTGTAAGAATCATAGAAAAAAGACTTGGCAGCAATACATCTCAAAAAAAATGGTTTTACATTCAGCCGGTATTTACATATCCTACTACTGAACAGTATCAAGTAGGTGTTGAGTTTATGGGTGAGAAAAAACTATCTTTAGTTGCTACTCTTGCTTTAGATATTTTTAAAGAGCTTGAAGTTTCACCTTTGATGCAAATATCAAATATAAAGATACCTGAACTCCTTGTTGAAATGTTTGACGAGCTAAGTATTGATGATTTTAGACATATAAATATTGATAAATTTATAAATATAGGTCAAGAATGGCTTACAAAACTTGTTTATCTACAACACTTAAACCAGATAGACGAAGTTATATCAATAGTTCCTGATGAGTTAAAAGTAGAACTTCAAAAGATGAAAGAACTATGTTCTGACATTGCATGTGACAATGCAGTTCTTGCACCACTATATTATGCAAAGATGCTTTATTATGATGAACTGTTTTTTAGATGTATAGTTGGAAACGAGGTATATGCCCGTGGTGGTAGATATAAAAATGAAGAGCTTACTTCAGTAGGTTTTGCTATCTATACAGATGTGCTATGTGAAGCACTAGAGCAATAGAATAAGAGGGATATAAAAAATGTACACAAATAAAGCTGATGTAATCGTAGGAATCCAATGGGGTGACGAAGGTAAGGGAAAGATAGTTGATAGACTTGCTTCTGAATATGATATGGTATGTAGAAGTCAAGGTGGACACAATGCTGGTCATACTATTTGGGTTGATGGTGTTAAATATGCACTTCACCTTATTCCTTCAGGAGTATTAAATCCAAAGGCAATAAATGTTATAGGAAATGGTGTTGTACTTTCTCCTTCCTCTATTATAAAAGAGATGGAGCAGTTTGAAGGTTTAGAAGGTCGTCTTTTTATCTCAGATAAAGCACATCTTAACCTATCTTATCATGCTCTGATTGACCAAGCTAAAGAGAGACTCAAAGGCGATAAAGCTATAGGAACTACTGGAAAAGGGATTGGACCTGCATATTCTGATAAGATTAATCGTATAGGGCATAGAGTTGGGGAACTTTTAAATCCTGAGAAATTATGTCAGACTATTTTAGATTATTTTGAGCAAAATAAGCCTATCTTTGATGTTATGCAACTTCACGCACCAAAAAAAGATGATTTACTCTTAGAGCTAAAAGAGTATCATGAAAAACTTGGCTCTTTTATCACCGATACAACGCAACTTGTTTGGAAAGCTTTAGATGAAGATAATAAAAAAGTTCTACTAGAAGGCGCACAAGGAACTATGCTTGATATTGATCATGGAACTTATCCTTATGTAACATCATCATCAACTGTTAGTGCTGGTGCATGTACAGGTTTAGGTATAAATCCAAAAGATATTGGTAAAGTAACAGGTATAGTAAAAGCTTACTGTACTCGTGTTGGAAATGGACCTTTTCCATCTGAAGACTTAGGTAAAGATGGTAAGCGTTTAGGCGAACAAGGTCATGAGTTTGGAACTACAACTGGTCGAGCTAGAAGATGTGGTTGGTTTGATGCAGTTGCAACTCGTTATGCTTCTCGTTTAAATGGATGTGATGAACTAGCACTTATGAAGCTTGATGTCTTAGATGGTTTTGATGAGGTAAAAGTTTGTGTTGCTTATGAGTATAACGGAAAAGAGATAGATTATCTTCCATCTGATTTAGAAAATGTAACACCGATTTATAAAAGTTTTAAAGGTTGGGATAACTCTGTTGGAGCTAGAACTTTTGAAGATTTACCTACTTCTGCTCAGGATTATGTTAAAATCATCGAAGAAATAAGCAAAACAAAAGTAGGAATTATCTCTACTTCACCAGAAAGAGATGATACAATAATACTTTAGACATAAGGCATTTAAGACAATGAAAACTCGTTTTAGCTCTTTAGTTACTATTAAAAAAAGTACGATGCAAAAGAGTGAACGAGTTGTCCAAGGTGCAAATGCAGACTTAAACAGAGCGACGA
>JALTUB010000349.1 GCA_027047745.1 Sulfurimonas sp. | reverse complement strand
ACAAGCTCAAATTTATCAATAACGAGTGCTTTAAGTACATCTTCTTCATCAATAATTTCATTAACTGCTGAATGAAAGATAAACTCAACACCCTCTTCTACTGCTTCATGATACTCTTCATAAGTTGTGTTACGGATGATAGTTTTTTCATCACGACGATAAAGCATAACTACTCTCTTAGCTCCAGCACGGATGGAACAACGAACAACATCCATAGAGGTAAAACCACCACCAACACAAGCAACTGTTTTACCAGTCAAATCAACAAAATCAGAGTCAATGTCATACTCTTTTTTCTGCTCATCAGTTAAAGTGATACCAAATTTCTCATAAAGATTTACACGGTCAAGGAAATCAATAGCTCCCCAATAACCCTGTATCTCTTCTCTCTCATTTTTACAACGAACAGCTTTGGAGATACGAGTTCCTGAGGCAATCATAGTAGCATCATACTCTTTTTCAAATCTATTCATATCATCTTGTGAAACTTTATGGTTTGTTATAAAGTTAACACCCATATCACGAACGCACTCAATATCTTGAAGATATTTATCCCATGGCATACGATACTCTGGAACACCAACAGTAACTTCACCACCTAAAACTGGTAGCTCTTCAAAAACATCAACTTCAATCCCATCAGCGGCCAAATAGTATGCAGTTGTAAGCCCAGCAGGACCAGCACCAACAATAGCTACTTTTTTACCATTAGCTGGTTTTTTCTCCATAGGATGAAAAAAGTCATATCCATGGTCAGTTTCCCAATCTGCACCCAAGCGTTTGAGTGCCATGATAGATATAGGTTCATCAAGGTTTGTACGACGACAAGCATCTTCACATGGATGAGGACAAACACGACCACAAACATGTGCTAGTGGCATAGTTTGACGAGTAGCTTCAAGAGAATCATCAAAACGCAAGTCTCTTACACCCTCTATATAACCAGGAATATCAACATGAGATGGACAAGCATCTGTACATGGTGCTGTTATCTTTGCGATATATCCAATAGTGTCATCATAATGTTTAGATTTTTTTTGATTGTCGATACAATCTAAGAATGTATCTTCAAAATGCGTCATCAAATCAAGAATAGGGTTTGGAACTGTTTTTCCAATCTCACATTTTGAAGTAATTTGCATACTTTTACCAATCTCTTTTAAGTGATCCAAATCAGCTCTTGCACCTTCTCCACGAGCAATTTTATCGAGTTGATCATATAAAATACGACCTCCCCATCTTCCAGGAGCACATCTTCCACATGCCTCTGAATACTCTTGGTACTGTGCGGCATATTCCATCGCAAGACGGATTACATCTACATTTTCATCAAACAATGCAACACCATCCCAGCCTATAAAGGCACGAGAGTCACGGTGATCATCATATTGTGCTGGTAGATTGTATGCTGATTCTTCCCACTCTTCTTCTGGTTTACCTATGTTATTTATAGATTCACCATTCCAAGTAGAAAAATAGACTTTGCTCAAAATAAAATCCTAATCTTTTTTTACGACGATAGTCCAATCGACTTCGTTAAATTTTAAAGAGTTCATTAACTCATAACCATGTTCTTTTATAACATCTGCACTTCTCTGAATCGCAGAAAAATCACCAATTTCAAAAAGAAAAATTGCAACTTCACCTTTTTTATGCTCATCTAAAATCTCTTTCATACGAGGTTCAAAATCTGTTTTTAAGTGTCTTAAATCATATCTTTTCATTATCTGTCCACTTCCCCAAATACAATATTTGTAGTCCCAATAATAGAAACAACATCTGGAATATAATGACCTGGTAAAAGGTCTGTTAAAATACCTGTGTGCCAAAAAGATGGCGCACGAAGTTTAAGTCTATATGGATATGGCCCACCTTGAGAATTTATAAAGAAACCGAGTTCACCTTTTGGTGATTCTGTCGCTACATAAACTTCTCCAACTGGTGGTCTCATACCTTGTGTTACAAGTACAAAGTGTTGCATCAAAGAGTAATTTTGAGTCATAATATCAAGTTTTGGAGCTGAAATATACTTAGGTGCATGTGCCATCAAAGCTGTTTCATTATTGTCCACTGTTTTTTCATACATCTCTATCACTTGATATAAAATCTTCGCAGACTCTCTCATCTCTTCCATGTAAACACGATAACGAGCAAAGTTATCTCCCTTATCAGAGTAAGGAACATTAAACTCAACTTCATCATAAAGTTCATAAGGCTCTTCTTTACGAATATCCCATTTAACACCTGATGCTCTAAGCATAGGACCTGAACAACCCCATGAAAGTGCCATCTCTTTAGAAACAGTACCAACTTCTTCCATTCTCATAAGCCAAATACGGTTTGTATCTAGTAGGTCTTCATAATCTTTTATATTCTCTGGAAGTTTATTTAAAAATACTCTAAGTTGATGTAAAAAACTATCTTGAATATCTAAAGGAACACCACCAATACGAATTGCTGCATGAGTAAGTCTCGCTCCACAATATCCTTCGATAATATCCATTAAGTATTCTCTTTCTCTAAAAGCGAAAAGGAAAACAGTCATAGCACCAATATCAAGTGCTGTTGTAGCTAACCAAAAGAGGTGAGACATCAAACGGTTAATCTCTAAAAGCATCATACGAATAACTTTCGCACGACGAGGAACTTCTAAACCTATTAGTTTTTCTACTGCAAGAGCAAAGCCATAGTTGTTTGAAGATGAAGCGATATAATCCATTCTATCTGTTGTTGGCATGAACTCATTATAAATCATGTTTTCAGCCATCTTCTCCATACCACGGTGAAGGTAACCAACATCTGGATGTGCTTTTACAATCTGTTCTTGTTGTAGGTGAAGCATTAAACGCAACTGCCCATGAGCAGATGGATGCTGAGGACCGAAGTTTAGTATCAGCTCATTATCTTCTCTATCAAATGTAATATTTTCAAAAAACGGGCTTAATCTATTTTTTACTTGTGCCATATTTTACCAACCTATCTTTGTGGATCATCAATAACTTTTGATGACTTCTTATCTAATTTTGTAACCATAAACACACCACCCTCTTCTTGGTAGTTTTGTTCTGTTTTTTCCATATCGTCTGTTATCTCAGTGCCTTTTGGAACTTCATAACCAAGACGAGCAAAACGCTCTGAGTCATATCTATCAACTCTTGCAGTATCACGAATCTCTGGACCTATCGCTTCTCTTGCTTCTTTTCCGTAAATCTTATCTACTTCATACCAAGCCGCAAACTCATCACCTTCAAGTGGATAAGTTTTTAAAAGAGGATAACCTTCCCAATCATAAGGCATAAGGATTCTTTTCATAAATGGATGGTTATTTGCTTCGATTCCAAACATATCAAACATCTCTCGTTCAGACCAATCAGCACTTCTAAATAGTTTTTCAACACTATCAACAGCCTGACCATTTTCTATAGAGTATTTGATACGAATTCTTTTTCTTTTGTTCATGCTTAACATTTGATAAAAGATTTCAAAGGTATTATCTTTAGCTAACCAGTCAATAGCACTCATCTCTGTAAGTTGAGTATATTCTAACTCATCTCTCATAAGTTCTAAAACTCCATAAACATCATGAGGGTTGATATAAACAACCATATTAGTCACTTGAATATAAGCATCTTTTACTTCAAATTTTGCTTTTATAGCTGCTAAATCAGCTGCAAAAA
>JALTUB010000348.1 GCA_027047745.1 Sulfurimonas sp. | reverse complement strand
ATGCTAACAGTTGCACTTCCAAAAGGTCGTATTGCAAAAGAGACACTAGAGATTTTTGAAAATATTTTTGGTGATAGTTTTAAATTTGATGATAGAAAATTGATTTTAGAGACACCAAACTTTCGTTTTTTACTTGTAAGAAACCAAGATGTAGCGACTTATGTTTATCATCAAGCTGCAGATATTGGTGTGGTTGGTTTGGATACTTTAGAAGAGCAGGGGCTTGATGTTGTTCGTCTTCTTGACCTTCGTCGTGGTGTTTGTAAAGTAGCTATAGGTATGCGTAAGGGTGAAAAACTTGACCTTAGTAAACCAGAGCTAAAAGTTGCATCTAAGATGGTAAATATCACAAAAAGATACTTTGAAGAAAAAGCTGTAAGCGTTGAGATAATCAAACTTTATGGTTCTATAGAACTCGCTCCACTTATAGGTCTGGCTGATATGATTGTGGATATAGTAGAAACTGGTACAACCATGAAGCAAAATGGCTTAGAAGTTGTACAAGACATCATGACAAGTTCAACATATCTTATAGCAAACAAAAACAGCTACATCGCAAAAAAAGATGAAGTTCTTGATATTTATGAGAAGATAAATGCAGTAATCAAAGCAGAAAATGAGTAAAAATATCAGCAGTTTAGACTTATATGCAAAAGCTGAGCATCTTTTAGGCATAGAAGAAGCTACAGAAGCACTTTATGACCTTTATCGTTCAGAACTTGATGATTACCAGATTAAAACACTTTTAGATGTTGGTTGTGGTCGTGGTGGTTTTATGAAACGCATGATAAGTGATGGTGTGGTTTGTAAAGGCATCGACCTTAGTCCTGTGATGGTTGAAGAGTGTAGGGCTGATGGCTTAGATGCAGAGTGCATAGATGTAGCAAAAGTTAGTGGCAAATATGACGCAATAGTTAGTATATTTGATGTTCTTAACTTCATGGACAAAGATGAGTTAGAAAAGTTTTTAGATGCAGTGGCAGATAGACTAGGTGATGATGGTATTTTTATAGCAGATATAAATACTCTCTACGGATTTAGCGATGTTGCAGAAGGCACAATGAATTCTGAAAATGAAAAAGAGTTTTTAAGCGTAGATGCTGTATTTGAAAATGATGAACTTCATACAAAATTTACTCTTTTTTCTAAAGAAGATGATGGACATTATACAAAGCATCAAGATACAATTGTGCAACATTTTCACAAGATAAAAATATTTCAAAAATTGAGTGGGTTAAAATTGCTTGAAAAACAAACTTTTTCCCTATATGACACCAAAGATAAGACGCTTTTAATCTTTAAAAGACGATAATAATGATATAACTATAAGGAATTACAAATGAGTAAACATAAAGCAAAAATTGAAAAATTATACGAACATCCACTCTCTGGAAATATCGACACAACAAAGTTGTTACACGCCCTAGAGCATTATGGAGCTGAAGTAGATATGAACAAACAACATCGTGCTTTGATTCATCTAAATGGTAAAGAGCATTCAATCACTCTGTCACATAGAAATGAACTAAGTAAAGATGCTATTGTAAAACTTCGTAACTTTTTAGAAGAGGTTGGTTTGACTACAGATAAACTGTAGTCTAATCTAAATTAGGTTTAGGTGTTATAGCTGTAGAAGCTGGTAGCATTGGCATTGATAAGTTTGGTTTCTTTCCTGTAAGTGATTGTAAGAAATCATTTATAGATTGAGCCTCTTTATCTGAAATTTTTCTCCCAAGTTGAATTCTTCCCATCTCCTTGATAGCATCTTTTAAACTCCAAACTTTTCCATTGTGAAAATAGGGTGCAGTTTGTGTGATATTTCTAAGTGTTGGAACTTTTACCATACCGTTTTTATCGCCTTTAAAGTCGCCTACATTCATGTACTTGTATGTAGCAGTTACATTAAATGCACCCATCTCTCCACCAAGTGCTACGCCATTATGACAAGATGCACAACCAATCTGAATGAAAGTTTTTAATCCCTCTTTTTGTTTAGGTGTCATAGCCTCTTTGTATCCATTTAAAAATTCATCATACGGAGCAGGTGTTATTAGAGTTCTTTCAAAATTACCTATAGTGTCTGTAATCTTTTCAAATGTAATTTTTATATTATCACCATAAGCCACTTTAAACTCTTTTACATATTCAGGCATAGATTTTACAACTTGAACAATATGCTCTTTTGTTGCTGCCATTTCAGGATGAGCAAGGGTTGGTCCTTGTGCTTGAGCTTCCAAATCTTTTGCGCGTCCATCCCAAAATTGTGAACTAAAAAATACAGCATTATAAACAGTAGGTGAGTTTAAGTGGTGAGGATTGTGTCTCCATTTATGCCCAGTTGCAGCACCTACACCATCATCTCCACCTTCCATAAGGTTATGACAAGTGTTACATGAGATGAGTTCACTTTTTGAAAGACGAGGATCCATATAGAGTTTTTCACCAAGTTTTACTTTTGCATCAGTGATATGGTTTTTAGGATTATCAATCAGTTTTAAAAGTTCTGTTTTTGAAGATGGAATCGGAACAAGTCCTGCATTTTTAGCATCGTCCATCAATGAGTTTGCCATTAAAAATGTGGCAGATAGAGCTATTGTTGTTATTATTTTCATATTTAACCTTTAAGAATATTTTATTAAAAGATAAAGATTATCTTTTGTTTGTGAAATTGTAGTATATTTTTCTTAAAGGAAAATTATTATCTTTTAGTGATTTATAAAAGTTAAGGCAGATTTAACAGCATTTATATAACTAAGAGTGTTTGCCTTGTTTTTGTACGCAATATCAAAGGCAGTTCCATGGTCAACAGATGTTCTTATGATAGGCAGATTTAAAGATATGTTTACACTCTCATCAAAGTGAAGTGCTTTTAGTGGTGCTAATCCTTGGTCATGATACATAGCTACGAAGTAGTTGAAGTTTTTACGAAAGTGTGGAGTAAAAGCAACATCTGGAACAATTGGACCTATAAACTGTTCAAAGCCTACTTTTTTGTTTGCACTCTTTATAGCTTTTGTAATGATAAGCTCTTCATGACCTAAGACTCCATTATCTCCAGCATGAGGGTTAAGCCCTAGTACAGCTATTTTATCTTTTTTGATAGAGTTATGCAGGTCTAAAAAAAACTGTTTTAGTTTTTTGTATTTCACAAATGAGGCTACATCTTTAAGTGGAATGTGTTCAGTAAAAAGAGCAACAAACATCTCAGGACAACCAAGCATCATGATGGCTTCTTTATCAAAATGTTTTCTAAGTAGGTCAGTATGTCCTTTATATTCTAACCCTGCCATCATCCAAGCCTCTTTATGTATAGGCATTGTGACAACTGCATCTGCTTCATTTTTCTCGCACATATTAACAGCTGACATAAAAGAGTCATAAGCATACAAACCAGCATCAGAGCTAACAGTTCCTGCGTTTATCTCAAAATCACCATCAACTTCGTTTATTGTAAAGTCTTGAGGAGTAACAGTGCCAAGTAAAGTAGTCGCTTTATTTAGCATAACTGCATTTATACAGTATATAGGAGTGCAAAGTTTTGAGATTTGTTCATGAGACTTGAGAGCTATCTCAATTCCAACACCATTTAGATCACCAACACTTATGGCTATTTTAGGTTTATTATTCATTATTTATTTTCCAATATTGTTTTAGCATTTAGGTCGCTTACTACCTTTTTGTTTT
>JALTUB010000347.1 GCA_027047745.1 Sulfurimonas sp. | reverse complement strand
AACTATACTTATTTGTGCTTCCTGAGATTTTGTTTTACACACTTCCTATAGCCTTCTTTGTTGCAGCTGTTTTATCTATCTTTAAACTATCAAATGACAATGAAATTGTTGTACTTTTTTCATTGGGCATTAAACCTGGTTTTATTGTTAAATCACTTTTTAAACCAGCTTTTTTTCTATCTTTGATACTTATGTTTGATTTTTTTATACTTTTTCCTCATGCAAAAATTTTATCTGCAAACTATATCTCTTATAAAAAAAGTGAAGCAAAGTTTAACCTATCTGCTTCAGAGTTTGGTCATAGCTTTGGAAACTGGCTCTTATATCTTGGCAGAGATAATGGTGATGGAACTTACGGAAAAGTTTTTTTGTTTAACAAAAAGCAAAAAGAGGAGATTTTAATCTCAGCAAAAAAAGCTAAGGTTGTAAATGACGCTGGAATTTTACGCTTAAAACTTTATGATGGGCAGGGTTATAGTTACTCAAAAGAGAAATTTACACAAATAAACTTTAAAACAATGTTTATAAACAATACTATGAAAACGAACTTAACAAAGTATAGAAAAGCACTTGACTATTGGACTTCAAAAGAGAGGGCTGATGTAAAACAACATATGTTGATAACAAATACACTGCTAAGTCTATTTCCTATTTTAAGTCTTTTTCTCGTCGCTTCCATAGGCATAGTTCATACTAGGCATCAAAAATCCAGAACTTACCTTTATATTTTTCTCGGTATCGTTATATTTTATGCTCTAACTTTATCAACTCAGAAGATATTAGTTTATTATACTATTCCAACTATCGCATTTATTTGGCTTATAGCTACCTATTGGATTTATAAAAAAACAATAATATCTAGGTTCTGATGCGAGTTTTTATAACTGTCTCCTATGATGGAACTATGTTTTTTGGCTCACAAATACAAAGAGAGACAAGAAATACTATTTTTGGACAAATAAATGCTGTTTTATCAAAGCTTGGGATAGATTCAAAAACAGTTGCTAGTGGGCGAACAGATAAAGGAGTTCATGCTACAGGTCAAGTATTTCATGTTGATTTACCTCCATTTTGGATAGATTTAAAAAAACTAAAATCAACTTTAAATGAGATGTTACCATCAAGTATATTGGTTAAAAGGATAGATGTAGTAGATAAAGAGTTTCATGCAAGATATAGTGCTAAAAGAAGAGTTTATAGATATATCATAAAACAAGCAAGTTCAAATCCTTTTGAAGCTAATTATGTTACATTTTTAAAGAAAGTTGATTTTGAAAATATAAAAAATAATATATCTGTTTTTATGGGAGAACATGACTTTAAAAGTTTTATGAAAACAGGTAGTGAAGTAAATTCAACACATAGAATAATCTATAAAGCTTTTGCTTATAAGCATAAAGGTATCATAGTTTTAAACTTTGAAGCAAATGGTTTTTTAAGAAGTCAAATAAGGTTGATGGTAGCATCACTTTTAAACTTAGGCAAACAAGAGATAGAAGAAAAGCTAAATTCTATAAATGACAAAAATATAAAACCAGCTCCTGCAAATGGGCTGTATCTAACGAAAATAAAATATTAGACTACTATTAAAGGAAAAATATGTTTGAAAATGTAAAGATGCCAGAGGGCATGAATAAAGAGACTTTAGAGCATTTGATGAGCCCTAAAAACTACGGAAAACTTGATGAAGCAAATGGTGTTGGTGTAGCACTTGATGAAAAAACAAGAGAGTATGTAATCTTTTATACACTTCTTGATGGAGATATAGTTAAAGATGCAAAATTTGCGACAAATGGTTGTCAAGACACTGTTGTAATCGGTTCTATGTTTAGTGATATGATTATAGGAAATGATACCGACTATGCTAATGGTGCTATCGCTAAGATGAATGAAAAACTAGGTTCACTATCTGCTCAACAACAGATTTGTGCTGATATAGTTTTCACTGCCTTTATAGCTTCGTTAAAGAACTTTGAAAATGTACAAAATGGTGAAGATGAAGAGTTACATCTTCTTAAAATGAAAGATAGTTGTGAAGCAACAAATATGGGAGAAAACAATGAATAAAACATATCAAAAAAAGCATGAACTATGGTTAAGCATAAACTTTGCATCATTTGCAATCAATGATGAGGAGATAAAATCTAGGCTTTATGATTTTGCTCAAATAGCATTCCGTCATATGAAATGGTTAGGCTCAGATATATTAAATGCAGGTGAAGATTACAATTATGATAGAGAGATGACACTATACAAAAACAACAAAGTTTTTGAGATTTTGGACTCTTTAAAAGATGAAGTAAAAAATATTCAAAAATTTTACCCTGAAACTGTTTTAGGAAAAAGAATGAAAACTGATGATGCTTATCTCATAGAATATCTATCACAAATCATGAAAAATCCAACTAATAACAGAGAAGTAACAGCTTTTAATATGAAAAGAGAGTGGATGGATAAAAATTTGGAACAAGAGCAGATAGATGCACTTACACTTTTTCTTTTTGAAGAGTCATACAAAGAGTATGAACTTATCCTTATCTATGCTTATATGCAAGCAAGAACAAAAGAGAGTTTACATTTTAATGTTTTTGAAGACCTTATAGCTGAATCACACTTTCATCTTAAATCATTTGGAAATATGATGGCAAAATTAGGCATCTTGGCACTCCCTCGTGAACTTCATGAGATGACATATATCATCAAGGATTTAAACAAGTTCGTAGTTGATGGTATCGCAGAAGAAGAAGCTGCAAAAGTTATGTGTAAAGAGCTAAGTGATGCTATAAAAGATGAAGAACTCTCAAAGTTTTTTGATTTTATCAACTATCAAGAGAATTATCATATCGAACTAATGAAAAAGCTACTGTAGATAACCTTTTATCTTAGCCCATAAAATGCCTATGTATTCATGCATAGCTACTACAGATACATTAAAAGAACCTATATTTGGTGCTTTTAGGTATCCGTTTATATCTCTTTTATAGAAACTTGTTGGTGCGGCTATGGGGTTCATGCCTAAAGATTTAAACAACATCATAGCTCTTGGCATATGAGTCGCAGAAGTTACCAGTACAAAAGCTTGTTTTTTTACAATGCTTTTTGTAAAAATAGCCTCCTCTTTAGTATCTTTTGCATACTCATTTTTTATAATATCTTTACTCCTTACACCAAGTGCTATAGCAAGTTTGCTATTCATTTGTGCGATTGAGGTATCTGTATTGCCTTTAAAGCCAGTAAAAATCAGTTTAGTATTTGGTGTTTTTTTATAAATTATCACCCCCTCTAAAACCCTCTTAATCCCAGCATCACTTATCTGTGAAGATATAGGTTGTGTTTTATCTGTATTATGCCCATTACCTAAAACATGGATATATTTGACCTTGTGTTTATAATCATATTTTGGATACTGATTTTCAAGATTTGTCACTAAAAAATTTGAAAAGGGAGGATAAGAAAAAAGTAAAAATACAAAGAATCCAGAAAGTAAAAACAGTTTTGCCCTACTCTCTTTTTGTCTATAAAGAAAAATTATGCCTATAAGCATAAGTGTAAGTCCTAAACCAAACGGCTCAACAAAAAACGATATAAACTTTTTTAAATAAAATCCTACTTCCATTCAACAACCTCTCTAATCTTTTTTACAACTTCATCAAAACAGAGAAGTTCTTTATGACTTAAATTTTCTAGCTCTTTATAGTAAAG
>JALTUB010000346.1 GCA_027047745.1 Sulfurimonas sp. | reverse complement strand
CAAATATTTTAAAATCTGCATATAAAAAAGCTGGGACTATTACAATCGCAGAACTTTTTAAAAACCGTTCTAAATATGCCAACAAAAGCATAACTATAAGAGCTAAGGTTACAAAAGTATCAAAGGGTATCATGAAGCGAAATTGGGTTCACTTAGAAGATGGTAGCAGATTTCAAAATATGGATGATATAGTATTTACATCAACAGGAGCTACACCCAAAGAAGGTGAGATAGTATCTGCCACAGGAACAGTCACAATCGATAAAGATTTTGGGTATGGATATTTCTATCCTGTTATAGTTGAAAAGTCTAGTTTTAAAAAGTAATATTAAACATATCTTAAATAAGATAAATATTGTCTTATTTATGTTTAAGTAAATGTTTTTATAGTTACAATATCGTAAATTTAATACAAGGAATCAAAATGCCAAAGATTAACAAATATGTTGATATTGACACAGTAGAAAGAGAAGCAAAAAAGGACTTAATTGACCGTCACTCACCATTTATCACAGTTGAAGGTGATGCTAAAAAAGGCGAAATGCTTGCAGTAAATGTAAAAATGGGTCAAGAATATACTCACCCTGATGATTTTGATCACTACATTGAAAGTATCACTCTTTTTAATGGTGAAACTAAATTAGCTATGACTTCATTTGTACCAGGAACTTTAGGAAATGAAAAATCTCATGCAGAAGTTACTTTTAACATCCGTCCAATGGGTAAAAAACTAAACCTAGTAGCTCATGGTTACTGCACTAAACACGGCGTATGGGAATCAACTCCTGTTGTTGTAGAAGTAGCCCAGTAGTTATTAGCTTCGTAATATAGGGCTATTTAGCCCTTATTATTGAAAATACCTTATTGAAGCAAAACCATAGACTGATGTTTTTTCAAGCTCAGTCACCTCTTTTTTAGTCGTAATCCCACCAAGAGCAAACACTTTTATATTTACTTTAGATAGTATATTTTTTAAATCATCTATACCTTTTGGTTCACCCTTATTTGGAGTTCTAAAAATAGGACTATAGGTTACATAATCAGCTCCCAATTTCTCTGCCTTTATGACTTCCTCTATCGTATGAGTGCTAATTATTACACTTAAGTTATATTTTTTAGCTTCTTTTATCCTATCAAATGCAGTAGATGGGAGGTGTACACCATAAGCATTTAACTCTCTTGCTAGTTTTACATCTGTATGTAAAAAAGCTTTTATATCTTCATACTCAGAAACTACATCAAGAAAAACTTTTGCCATATTTTTATAAGATTTTGTCTCTTTATCTCTATAAACTATATACTCTGGCTTATGTTTTTTTATCTGTTCATATAGTTTTTGAGTAAAAATCTCGGCTATATCTGTATAAAGTTGTGGTGAAGTTATAAGATATTTTTGCATAAATTACTTTCTTAAAAGTGGATTTTCAAAGTCGATTGGTGTTGCATTTACACCCTTTTCATATCTATCAGCCATTGCGTTTACATGATAGTTAATTCTATTGAGAAGATATAGCTCAGATTCTCTGTATTTATCTCTTGATTCTGTGATAAACTTCTGTAAAAAAGCTAAACTCTCCTCTTCTGTGTCAAACTTTATACTCTCTATTGAGGACTTAATCTCATCATACTCATCGCCACAAGCAGATAAAAAGTCATAACTTAAGTCTATTGTTTTCATCGTGTCTAGTGCTTTTGAAAATGCAAAATGATTGTAAAGCATACATGAGACAAAATACTCTATATCTGATGGCTCAAACTCTCCATATTGATTTTCTTCATCTTTAAAATGTTCATGCCAAATGCTCAAAACTTTTTGTATCTTTTTATCCATTATTTCAACTCTCTTAAAACTTTTTTAGCATTATACACAAATCGTAGTTTAAGAACTTATTTATTATTATTTAGATAATATATTTTTATAATAAATATAAATATAAATATTTTGGAAGAATATAATGGCAGATACAGAAATCGACTCTAAGCTAAACAAACGAGAACGATATAAAGCTCGTCTTCGTCCCTTTGATTACTTTGCAGAATTTGACTCCATAGACTTTGAAAGTTTAGGTAAAGGAGATAGATTTTACCTTCAAGACTTCGGGATTTTCAATGCTGAGTTTACAGAAGAAGAGTTCACTATACGACTGCGTTTAGAAGCTGGTAGGATAAGTACGAAGCAGTTCTTATTTTTAGCAAATATTGTTCAAGAGTATGACTTAACTATCATACTTACAGCAAGAGCTGGTGTTCAACTTCATGATATTCAAGTAGAAGATGTACGAACTATCTGGAAAAAACTAAATGACAATGGTCTAAGTTCATGGCAAAGTTTTGGTGACAATATACGAAATATAGTCACTGATGTTTTTGATGGTAGAGGTAAAAGTTCTAAGATAGAAGTTTACCCTATAGTTCAAAAGATGAAAGACTTTATACTTAAAAATCCTAGATATGTTGGAATGTTACCTCGTCGTGTATCCATTGGCATATCTGGAAACAGCACAAGTGTAAGCTCTTTTTTTGCAAATGACATCTACTTTGCTTTAGCTAAAAAAGATGATATATATGGTTTTAATGTCTATATGGGTGGTAAAAATACAGATGTTGCAAAATCTGCTAATATTTTTTTACATGAGAATGAAGTTTTTGATTTTTTCAAGGCTTTTGTAGAAGCATTTTATCTTCACGGTTCAAGATATTCTCGTTCTAAAACACGACTAAAATATCTTATAGAAGATATTGGGATGGATGGTTTGAAAAAGCATATTCAGACTCAGTATAACAAAGAGTTTCGTAGTGAGGGTTCTCTGAGTTTAGAAAAAACAGAGTTTGAACAGTATGAAACACTAACAGATGGTTCTTACTCTTTTTGTTACCATACAGACTTCTCACGACTTGATGTAAAAGAGATAAGAGAGATAGCTGCTTTTAGTGTAAAAAATGGTGCAGAGATACGAGTAGGTATAGACCAAAATATATATCTATTGGGTCTCAAAGAGAAAAATGCACCCTTTTACTCACTCAAACAGAGTTCTACTGTTGTTGCTTGTGCTGGAAGTTTATGTCCCTACGCTGTTTGGAGCATAAAAGATGAAACTTCTTATATCCCACTTGATGCTATTGAAAAGCATCAGATTCAAATCGGCTTTTCAGGCTGTGCCAAGGGTTGTGGAAGACACCATCATAGTGATATTGGGCTTATTGGGCTTAAGACAAATAACTTTGGAGATACAGATGGTGGGGCTAGAGTTTTTATTGGTGCGCAGCACTCTTTTGGTTTATCTGCTGGTAGGATGCTTTTTTCAATGATTCCTTTTGTCCACCTCAAATATACACTTTCTCTTATCATCTCCATCTATGAAAAAAGTTCCTACTCTAACTTTGAAGAGTATTCAAAAGATATACTAAACAGATATTCAACTGGCTTTCTTAGTCTCTGGTATCTGGCAAATTTAGAAACAAAACAGGCTCTTGAGATAAAGCCAAGCACTCGTGCAACTATTGATAGTCATGAGAGTTTTGAGTTTGAGAAGAGATACCTTTTAGATACTTTTTCTAACTTAGAGTCTCTAAAAAACATAGATGATAGTTTCACAAAAACCATTAGTAAACTTGTTAAAAAACTGTGGACTATTGAGGGTAAAGACCAAACATATAAACCACCCATAAAAAGAGTCAATTTTCGCTAATTTATGATATACTCTAAGAATGATAAATCTAGTTTCAAATAAACAACTTGATATTATACTTACAAATACAAACAAA
>JALTUB010000345.1 GCA_027047745.1 Sulfurimonas sp. | reverse complement strand
TGATAGTTGCCTTTGTCCCTATGATAAGAACAGAAGCGTCTTTGTTTTTTATGGCATTTGATGTAGCTAAAACACCAGCTTGGACAACACCGATAACAGGGCAAGTTGCACTCTCTCTCATCTCTTGGAGTGCATAAGCACTTACGGTATTACAAGCGACTATTATCATGTCAAGCTCAAAGTTTTTAAAAAACTCAACAGCTTCTATGGCATAACGGATGATAGTATTTTTATCCTTACTTCCATAAGGAACACGAGCAGTATCCCCGAAGTAAATTATCTCTTCAAAAAGTTGGTGTTCAAGTAGTGATTTAACAACTGTTAAACCACCAATTCCACTATCAAAAACACCAACTCTCACATCTATCTCCTTTGATATTATTTATCCGTGTTCATACTTTCAAGAAACTCTTCATTAGTGGCTTTTTTACCCATAGTTGTATAAACAAACTTGAGTGCTTCAACTTCATTGTCTTGTTTGTGAATCATTTGACGGAGGATAAACACTTTTTGTAAGTCAGCTTTATTTATCAGTAAATCATCTTTACGAGTACCAGATTTAAGTATGTCAATAGCAGGGAAGATTCTTCTATCTGCCACTTTTCTATCAAGAATAACTTCCATATTTCCAGTACCTTTGAACTCTTCAAAGATAACTTCATCCATACGACTTCCAGTGTCAACAAGTGCAGTTGCGATGATAGTTAAGCTTCCACCATTTTCTATATTTCTAGCAGCTCCAAAGAAGCGTTTTGGTTTGTGAAGTGCATTTGCATCAACACCACCAGATAGTACTTTACCACTTGAGGGTGTAACAGTATTGTAAGCTCTTGCAAGTCTTGTAATAGAATCTAAAAGTATAACAACATCTCGTCCAATCTCAACACGGCGTTTTGCTTTTTCTATAACCATTTCAGCCACTTTAACATGGTTTTTTGCAGGCATATCAAAAGTAGAAGAGTAAACTTCACCCTTAACACTTCTCTCCATGTCTGTAACCTCTTCAGGTCTCTCATCAACAAGTAAAACCATCAAATCTACTTCTGAATGGTTAGCAGTTAAACCGTGAGCAATCTCTTTTAGTAGTTCTGTTTTACCAGATCTTGGTGGAGCTACAATAAGCCCACGCTGTCCTTTACCAATAGGTGAGAAAAGGTCAAGCATACGACCTGTTAAACCTTTTTCTCTGTACTCTAGCTTAAATCTCTCTTCTGGATATAGTGGAACAAGGTTTTCAAAAAGAGGGCGTTTTTTACTCTCTTCAGGTGGAAGTGAGTTTACAGCTTCTATCTTGATTAGTGCGTAGTATCTCTCTTGGTCTTTTGGAGGACGAACTTGACCTGTGACAACATCACCATTTCTAAGGGCAAATCTTTTTATCTGAGTATTTGAAACATAGGCATCATTGATAGACTCGTTAAAACTCTTATCAATAGAACGGATAAAACCATAGCCATCTTGCATAATCTCCAATATACCACTAAAGAGGATAAAACCACCTTGTTCTGTTTGTGCTTTTAGTATCTCAAAGATAACATCTTGGCGTTTAAGTTCTTGAGGATGTTCAACTTTTAACTCTTCAGCGATATTGATTAGCTCTTCGATACTCTTAATACGCAACTCTTCAACACTTGAACCTTTAACGGGAGTATGTGTTCTTTTGTTGGTGTTTCTATTGTTAGGTTTTGGTTTGTTATTTGTAGATTTTGAATTGTTACGAGGTTTTTGAGAACTGTTTTCGCTCATGTATTGTCTGCCTTAGTCTTTATATGGTTTGAATTTGGAGGAGAGATTTAAAGATACCTTTCATATCTTTTTGTATATGAAATTTTACTACAAATCAGATGGTAATGTCAAGTTTTAGTCTATATTATTAAATTTATCAACAAAAGCAGAAATCTCTATCTTTGCATCAGTTAGTGTTGTTTGTGTACTTTCTGCCAATTTTCTTACTTCATCAGCAACAACTGCAAAACCTCTTCCATGTTCACCAGCACGAGCTGCTTCTATAGCTGCATTTAGTGCTAAAAGGTTGGTTTGTTCAGCAATTGCAGAGATACTTTCCAAAACATTAAAAATCTTTTGGCTTTGTTCTTTTGTTGAAGCAAAATCTTCTTTACTGTTTATAGAACCCTCATGTTTTGCTAATTCTTTTGTTAAACTTTCTATATACTCATTTAAACTTTGTACTTCTAAATTCAGTTCATCTTTACTTGATGTAGTCTCTTTAAGTTTAGTTTCTAAGGTTTCTATCACATTTATATAGTTGGCTTTTATATTTTTAACTTCTTGAGTCTTCTCTTCATTGTCTTTTTTAAGTGAACTATTTTCATATTTTAACTCGCTATTTATTGTACTCTTGTTATCGTTTTTTGACTTTATTTGTGATTTGAGTGATATGATAGTTTGAGAAAGGTCTTTGTTTTTTCTTTCAAGTTCATGAGATAAAGGCGAAATATCATCTGTTGAGTCTTCACCAAATCTTTTAAATAAAAGGTATCCTATGGATAAACCTATCATGAGAGCTATAATGCCCGTGATAAGAGTGTAAAAGTATGACTCGCTTTTTACAATTTTATCTTTATAAACTATCTTGTCTTTATATATTGTTTTTATTTTCACATCAGTAGAAGTTTGATTTTTCATTAAAATTTTTGCTTCATTATTCATTTTTGTATATAAATCTACAAGTTTTTGTATTTGTTCTGGACTTATTTTATCGTTTGTTTTTATAGTTGACAAAGTAAGTAAAGTTTGCGTTTTGATAGACTTTAGAGAATTGAACTCTGTTTCATCTAAAGAAAGAGCAGTAGCAATCTTGTCATGTGTTGAGATGACAAAGTAGTAAAGAGATACTTTTTCTTCAGCTGTAAGATTGTTTGCAATCTTGTCAATCTCAGTGTTGAGTTCTTTATATGTTGTCTCTATATCTGAACTAAAAAGAGATATAGTAAATAGTAAAAATGCTAAAAATATTTTCATAAAGTTATTCTATCATCTTTTATCTTAAGTATTTATGCATAAATATTTTTATGAAAATTTTCAAACTCTTTGAGTGTTTTTTCGAGTAGTTTTTGAGACTCTTCTAATATTTTTTTAATGCTGTTTTCATTGCTAGTATCTTTTGGAAGTTCAAGATTCTTTATAGAATTATCAAATGTTTTAACAATATGATTTTTAATATTGTTAGTTTTGTTGAGGTTTCTATCTTTGCTAGGTTCAAATATACTTGCAATTTTTCGTGCAAGTTTTGTCACTGGTGATGATGGAGCATCTTTTCCAAGTTCTTTTAGAAAATTATCTATAAAAGGTTGTGCAGTTTTCATAAACTTATCTATCTCTTTTTTATCTTGAGCATCTATACCATTGCTGTCTATCGAAAATTGAAATGATTGTTTTGAAGAGAAACTTGACAAAAAAGAACTCGATTGCTCGTTTGAAAAGCCCATCTTTATCACATCACCACTTGATGTTCTCATAGCAATATTTAAGTCATGTACCCTGTAGGCATCTACCCCATAAGATGTGTTCATGATATGCCCCTTTTAAGTTATATCGGCAAAGAAAATAAATACTAAAGAATTTTAGGATATAATTTTGTCGATTTATGAGGCAAGACTTCATATCTCAATAAGGAAAATCGATGACTAAAGAGTATATATTTACTTCAGAGTCTGTAACAGAAGGGCACCCTGATAAGATGGCAGATCAGATCAGTGACGCAATTCTGGATTATATTATTGAACATGACCCAAAGGCACGCGTTGCGTGTGAAACTTTGGTGTCAAATGGTTTTTGTGTAATTGCAGGCGAACTGAAGACGACGGCTTATGCCCCAATGCAAGAGATTGCTAGAAAAGTTATTCAGGAGATAGGTTACACTGATGCAAACTATGGTTTTGACCATAGAGCAGCAGCAGTTTTAAATGGAATAGGTGAGCAATCTCCTGATATCAACCAAGGTGTTGATCAAGCAGATGGTGCTATTGGTGCTGGTGATCAAGGTTTAATGTTTGGATACGCTTGTCGTGAGACAGATGTTCTTATGCCATTACCGATTCATTTAGCACACCGTTTAACACAAAGACTAGCATTAGTTCGTAAAGAGGGTATAGTTCCTTACTTGCGTCCTGATGGAAAGGCACAGATAAGTGTGAGATATGTAGATGATAAGCCAGTGGCAGTTGAAACTGTAGTTATCTCTACTCAACATCATGATAATGTTGAACAAGAGCAGATTCATAAAGATATGATTGAAGAAGTTATCAAAAAAGTTATTCCAGCTGAGATGATGGATGAAAATACTATTTTTCATATAAATCCAACAGGAAAATTTGTAATCGGTGGACCTCAAGGTGATGCTGGTCTTACAGGTCGTAAGATTATTGTTGATACTTATGGTGGCTCATGTCCTCATGGTGGTGGAGCATTCTCTGGAAAAGACCCAACCAAGGTAGATAGAAGTGCTGCTTATGCTGCAAGACATGTAGCTAAAAACTTAGTTGCAGCTGGTGCTTGTGATAAAGCAACTATACAAGTAGCGTATGCTATTGGTGTTGTTCAGCCTGTATCTATCATGGTAGATACACATGGCACAGGTAAAGTTTCAGAAGATAAAATCGAATCATGTGTAAAAGAACTTTTTGATTTAAGCCCTGCGGGAATCATTGAATCTTTAGATTTGTTACGACCTATTTATAGAGCAACGGCTGCTTATGGACATTTCGGACGAACAGAAGATAGCTTCACTTGGGAAAAAACAGATAGAGTTGATGAGATTAAAAAGTATTTAGACTTGTAAAAGTGTAACTTTTTATTAGATTATTATATGAACTATACACTTTTAGCTAGATTTAAAAAACTAAAGTGTATAGTACATTATTCAATTTTTAGGAGAAAAAAATGGCAGTTTTAATCGGTGATACATGTATTAACTGTGGTGCTTGTATAGATGAGTGTCCAGTAGAAGCGATAGTAGATGAGGATGATAATCCAACGGGTGAAGAAATATATTATGTATATGGTGATAAATGTGTTGAGTGTGTAAGTCATCATGATGAACCAGCTTGTGCAACTGCATGTCCTACTGAGGGATGTATTACTTGGGACGCTATCGGTGAAAGTTCATCTTATAGAGATGATATTACAGAAGAGCAGCGTTCAAGCAAAGAGCCTGTTGTAGAATAGTCTTTTAACATCGAAGTACCTTTAGGTGCTTCACTCTTTTGAGTATAAACAAACTTCTTCTGTTCTAACTATCAAAAAATTTAATTTTTAAACAATAAATAATCTTTATTTAGATATAATTCCACTCTAATTTTATATTTTCAGGAGATTCGATGGAAAGAACACTATCAATAATCAAACCAGATGCAGTTGCAAAAGGTGTTATAGGCAAAATTTTAGACAGATTTGAAAGTAATGGGCTAAAAATAGCTGCTACAAGAAAAATACAACTTTCTCGTATGGATGCTGAAGCATTTTATGCTGTTCATGCAGAGAGACCTTTTTTTAATGACTTAGTTGATTTTATGATCAGTGGTCCAGTTGTTGTTTCAGTTCTTGAAGGTGAAAATGCAATGCAAGTTAATCGTGACTTAATGGGTGCAACTAATCCAAAAGAAGCTGAAGTAGGAACCATCCGTGCTGATTTCGCTGAAAATATAGATGCAAATGCAGTTCACGGTAGTGACTCTGTTGAAAATGCAGCTAATGAGATAGCATTTTTCTTTTCTCAAAGAGAATTGTCTTAGTTAGTTATCATGAATGTAACACTCCGAAAAATCACAAAAATACCTTTGGATTTTAAACTTAAATTCGATGAAATAAATTTTAAAGGTTTTTTAGAGTATCATTCAGGCAAATTAATTCTGTTAAACGCTTACATGAGTGGTTTTATAGAAAAACAGTGTGATGTTTGTGCAGAAGAATTTAAACTACCAGTAGATGAAGAGATAAAATTCTTTTTATCTGATGGTATTTATGAGGATGCAGATAACCTTGAGTTAGAGGTTGTCGAATCCTTGGATGGTAATGTAGATATGGAAGAAGTTCTTGCTTCTGAAATAGAACTTATCAAATGCGACTATCATAGTTGCGAAAATTGTAAATAAATAAACGATTAATTTCGTTTATAATCTGCCTCTGTAAAGAGGCAAGCTTTAGTGACCCAAGTGGTCTTAGCGTAAGTGACAGAATTACTTCTGGCACTGAAATAATAGAATGGAGGTTTCCTTCATTTTATTTATGAAATAAATCAAAAAAAGGATATAGATTATGGCAGTACCTAAGAGAAGAGTGTCTCACTCTCGTTCAGCGAAAAGAAGAACTCACTATAAAATTTCTTTAGCTCGTCCAGTTAAAGATAAAGACGGAACTTATAGATTACCTCACCACATTAACCCAACTACTGGCGAGTATAAATAGTCAATGGCAATGGTAAAGATTGCCATTGATGCAATGGGCGGGGACTTTGGTCCTGTGCCAATTGTAAAAGGTTGTGTAAAAGCATTAAAAAAAGAACGCTTCATACCTATTTTAGTAGGGAAAAAATCAGAAATTTTACCTTTGTTACCAAAGAGTTATAGAGCTAAGATTTCTATAATAGATACTGATGATGTTATCGCGATGAGCGATCATGCAACAGATGCTGTTAAACGCAAAGAAAGCACTATTTACAAAGCTATGGAATTAGTACGAAATGGTGAAGCAGATGGTGTAGTTTCTGCTGGGCATAGTGGTGCAACTATGACACTTGCAACTCTGAGACTTGGTCGTCTAAAAGGTGTTATCCGTCCAGCTCTTGTAACTCTTATGCCTACAAAAACAGGAAAAAACTCTGTTGTTTTAGATGTTGGTGCGAATGTTGATTCTAAACCTGAACATTTAGCACAGTTTGCTGTTATGGGTGGTTGCTATGCAGAAGATTTACTTCATATTAAAAATCCAAGTATTGGGCTTTTAGCAAATGGTGAAGAAGAATCAAAAGGAAATGAAGTTACAAAAGCAACTTATAAACTCCTTGAAGGCTATAGAGGTTTTAAGGGTAATGTTGAAGGCAGTGACATCTTTAACGGCTCTTGCGATGTAATCACATGTGATGGCTTTGTTGGAAATCTAGTTCTAAAAGCTAGTGAAGGTGTCGCATCTACGATCGGTTCTTTGATAAAAGAGTACATCAGAAAATCACCAGTTTCAATAACTGGCGCACTTCTTATGAGAAAAGTCTTTAAACTTCTTAAAAAGCAGATTGATTATGCAGAGGTTGGTGGAGCGCCACTTATCGGTATAAAAGGGTGTGCAATAGTTGGGCATGGTAAAAGTAATGCTAGAGCAATTGAAAATGCTATCTATCAAGCAATAAACTATGTTGATACAGGTGTAAATGAACATATCATTACACGACTAGAAGAGTTAAAACAAAAGGATTCATAATGGCTTATGCAGCGTTTCGTTCTATAGGAGCTTATGTTCCTCAAAAAGTGTTAACAAATAATGACCTTGCAGAGATGGTTGATACATCTGATGAGTGGATTTATAAGCGTACGGGTATTAAAGAGCGTCGTATAGCTGCAAAAGAAGAAAAAACAAGTGATATGGGTACAAAAGCTGCAGAGTTAGCAATAGAGCGAAGTGGTGTACCTAGAGAAGATATTGATCTTGTTGTTTGTGGAACTATATCTCCAGACTATTTCAATATGCCTGCAACTGCTACTATTATTTCTAATAACTTAGGCTTAAATTCACCTATGGCATTTGATATGAGTGCTGCTTGTACAGGTTTTATATACTCTTTGTCTATTGCTAAAGCATTTGTTGAATCAGGTATGAAGAAAAATGTTTTAGTTGTTGGTGCTGAAAAGTTATCTGCTATTACAGATTTTACTGATAGAGGAACTTGTATCCTTTTTGGTGATGGTGCTGGTGCTGCTGTGATTAGTGCAACTGAGAACAAAGAAGAAGCTATTATAGATATTCATACTGCTGCTGATGGTGCATATGCTGACTTGCTTATGACTCCAAATGGTGGTAGTGGCTCACAACATGATGCTCTTGAGAGTGAAGCTGCTGGATGTTATATGCAAATGAAAGGGAATGAAACTTTTAAAATTGCTGTGCGTACTTTAACGAAAGATGTTAAAGAGATTTTAGCTCATAACAACATAGAGAGTGACTCTATAAAACATTTCGTACCACATCAAGCTAACCTTAGAATTATAAAAGCTGTTGGCGATGCTCTTAAAATGAAAAAAGAACAAGTTGTATTGACGGTTGAAAAATATGGAAATACTTCTGGAGCTTCTATCCCTATGGCTATAAATGATATTTATGAAAAAGGTGAACTAAAAGCTGGTGAATTAATGCTTTTAGATGCCTTTGGTGGTGGACTAACTTGGGGTTCAGCCTTAGTTCCATTTTCACCACTAAAAAAATAACAGAGTTCCCTCCCTCTCTCTCGTTCCCATTCTCCGAATGGGAATGCCCACTAAATACTACAACAAAGTATAAGTTCCCATACAGAGTATGTGAACTAGTGGAAAATTTACTTCTGTAAAGCTTCAAAGACCCTTTTAAAAAAAACTTCCTCATCTGGAAGTTCTAAGTTTGCGTCTCTTAGCTTTTCTCCCCACACAGTATTAGGAAAGTAACTATCCTCTTCAAATCTTGCCATGACATGAATATGTACTCTTGGAAGTTTATTCGCAAATGATGCCATGTTGATTTTTGTAGGATTGTAGTAAGCTTTCATCTCATGTTCGATTGTGTCATAAACTTCCCAAAGTCTTAAACGCAATGGTTTTGGAACATTACCTAGCTCTTTGTAGGGTTGTTTTGTGAAAATCTTAAGCCAAGGTATCTCACTTGGCTCTTGAGTTACTAAGATTTGATTGTCTTCGTAGATTATTAAGTTTTGCATAAGAACTCCTTATTGGAGTATTATAGCGTATTTTAGTCTTTATTGCCTCTGTATCCACCAGAACTTCTTCCACCAGAACGGTTTCTATTTCCACCATCACGGCTTCCACCTTCACGATTTCCACGGTAACCACCGCCTCCACCTGAACGATTTCTGTTTCCACGGTAGCCACCGCGTCCATGACCACGACCTCCACCACTATTGCGTTTACCAGCTCTCTCTAAGATAGCAGTGAGTTTATCAGCAGGGATTCCGATAGTGTTAGGACCTTTGATGTCTTGCTTATCTAAAATCATAGAGATAAGTTTAAACATGATAGTCTCTTCATCAATATCTTCTTTTAGCATGTCTAAAACTTTGTGAGCTTCATCATATATTTTTTGATCTTCTATATTTTTTACTATATTTTGGATGGTTGTAACTCTCATATCGTTTTTACTTGGAACAAAAGCATGAGCCATAGAAGTACCCACTTTTTGTTTGATGCGTTGAAGCTCTTTAAACTCTAATGGAGTAAGAAGAGTGATAGCCTTACCCTTAGTTCCAGCACGACCAGTTCTACCGATACGGTGAACATAAGACTCAGGGTCAAAAGGGATATGGTAGTTAAAAACATGAGAGATGTTATCAACATGAATACCACGAGCAGCAACATCAGTAGCTACTAAAACTTTTACAGAGTTAGCTTTGAAACCTTTGATTACTGTTTCTCTTTGTCTTTGTTCCATATCTCCATGAAGACCATTTGCTAGGTAACCTGAGTTTGAGAGAACATTACTAAGTCTATCTACTTCACTTTTTGTTCTACAAAAAACCACTGCTTTTTTAGTCTGCTCTGAATCCATAAGACGGATGATAGCGTCATCTCTTTCATGTTCATCAATAACATAATAAAGTTGCTCAATATCTGTGTTAGTAGTTTCACCCTTAGTGATAGAGATAAACTCTGGTTTTTCTAAGATACGACTTGCTAGTGTTTTAATAGGTGCTGGCATAGTAGCTGAGAAAAGAAGTGTTTGACGAGTTGTAGGAAGATAAGAAAATATCTCGTTAATATCGTCTAAAAATCCCATATCTAGCATCTCATCAGCTTCATCAAGTACAACTGTGCTTGGTGCAAAGTTATTAATCATATTGCGTTTAAGTATATCTAAAAGACGACCTGGTGTTGCAACAACAACAGATGCTCCACGGTTGATAAGATCTAGTTGGCGTTTATATGAACTACCACCATAAACTGTTACAGTCTTAATACCTAAGTTGCGACCGTACTTAAATATCTCATCACTTACCTGAGTTGCAAGTTCACGAGTTGGTGTTATAACTAACATCTCAACACTACCATCTACTTTCATGTTTGAAAGTGCAGGGAGTGCAAATGCAGCTGTTTTTCCTGTTCCTGTGTGTGCTTGACCAACCATGTCACGACCTGCTAAAACAACTGGAATGGCTTTTTCTTGAATCGGTGAAGGTACTTTAAATCCAGCGTACTTGACACTTTGAAGTATCTCTTTTCTTAAACCTAAATCATCAAAAGTGATTGTAGGTTCTTCATTTGTATTTTCTGTTTGTGCATTTTCTTGCATCATTATCCTTTTAAACAAGGAGATGATACAAGAGTGCCTTGCATAAAAAAGGCTAGATACCTTCTCCCTGAAATATAAGTGGAATTATACCTAAAACTTACTGTTATAATATTAAAGTTACATATATTTCTAATTACTTAAGTTTATAATGCTACTAAACAAACAAAATTGTTAAAAATATAGAGTATAATTAATTTTTAGACAAGGATAATAGATGCAGTTTGATTTATATATGATTTTATCGGTAGTTATGTTGTTGGTTTTTTTGGCGACACTTTTTTTATATCTAAAACAAAGAGATATAAATAAGCTCTCCTTAGAGATGTTGGAAGAAAAAAATGTGAAGCTGATAAGCTTAGAAATGCAAAACAAAGAGACAGAAGAAGCACGAAATAATTTAGAGATAAAATATGCTGTCTTGGATACACGCTATAAAGACGAGATAAAATCATCAAATGAAAAACTCAGTGTACTTAAAGATGCAAAAGATGAACTCTCAAATGAGTTTAAAATCTTGTCCAATAAAATATTTGAAGATAAATCAAAACAGTTTAGTAGCTCAAACAAAGAACAACTAGAACTTTTACTAAAACCTTTTCGTGAGCAAATCACAAGTTTTTCAAAAGAGGCAAAAGAGCAGTTTAATACTCAGGCAAAAGATACTTTTTTACTCAAAGATGAACTACTGCGTTTAAAAGAGATGAATGCTCAACTCTCACAAGATGCCATAAATCTTACAAATGCACTCAAAGGTGAAAATAAAACGCAGGGAAATTGGGGCGAGATAGTTTTAGAAAATATCCTTGAACAATCAGGGCTTAGAAATGGGGTAGAGTATGAACTGCAAGCTACTCTAAAATCACAAGAGGGTAAAAGCTATAGACCAGATGTTATTGTTCATATGCCTCAAGAGCGAGATATTATCATAGACTCAAAAGTTTCGCTTGTTGCTTATGAAAGATTTGTAAATGCACAAGAGCCACAAGAAAAAGTTAAGGCATTAAAAGAGCATATAGCGAGTATATCTAACCATATAAAAGAGTTAAGTGCGAAAAAGTATGAGAAGTTAGAAGGTGTTCATACTCTTGACTTTGTACTTCTTTTTATGCCTATTGAAGGGGCTTTTCTTTTAGCACTAGAGCAAGATGGAGAGTTTTTTAAACGAGCCTATGATAACAATATTTTGGTGGTTTCGCCATCTACACTTTTAGTAACTCTTAGAACTATAGAGCATATTTGGAGAACACAAAGACAAGAAGAACACGCTCTTAAGATTGCAAATGAAGCAGAGGGTATGTATGAAAAACTTGTTCTTTTTGTAGATGAGATGAAAAAAGTCGGAAC
>JALTUB010000344.1 GCA_027047745.1 Sulfurimonas sp. | reverse complement strand
TTAATAATAAAATAAAGCAGTTTACATGAACAAAAATGAATATAAAAAAGCAGTAGAAAAACTTAACTTATGGGCGAAACATTATTATGTTCTCGATGACCCAATAACGACTGATGAAGTTTATGACGAACTCTATCATGAAGTTGTCTCTTATGAAGAGCAAAATTCTAAAGATATTTTAAATGACTCTCCGACTCAAAGAGTAGGGGACATGATAAGTGATGGTTTTACTAAGGAAAAACATCTCTCTCGTATGTGGTCTTTAGAAGATATTTTTGACAGTGATGGACTTATGAAATGGTTGGAAAAAACTTATAAATTAGATAAAAATATAAGCTTTTATTGTGAACCAAAGTATGATGGAGCTTCGCTAGATTTACTCTATGAAAATGGTGAATTAGTCAAAGGAATTACCAGAGGTGATGGAAATATTGGCGAACTAATCACTCAAAATGTAAAAACAATCAAGTCTATACCTTTAACTATAGAGCATAAAGATACTATAGAAATTCGTGGTGAAGTAGTTATATTTAAAGATGAGTTTGAAAAGATAAATGAGTTGCGTTTACAAAACAATGAAGCACTCTTTGCAAATCCTAGAAATGCAGCAGCTGGAAGTTTAAGGCAACTTGACTCAAGTATAACAGCAGCAAGAAATCTTGTCTTTTTACCTTATGGCATAGGTATAAATAGCCTACCTCAAAAACTGCTTCATGATAAAATGAACTACATCTATGAGCTTGGATTTCGTCAACCACCAGAGCGAGCAGTTTGTAAAAATATAGATGAGATAGAGTCCATATACAAACAGATGGTTCATGATAGAGACTCTTACTCTATGATGCTTGATGGTATGGTTATAAAAGTAGATGAGATAAGCTCACAAATAGATATGGCATATACAGTTAAAGTCCCTCGCTGGGCAGTTGCTTATAAATTTCCTGCTGTGGAGAAGATAACAACTGTGAAAAATATAGTTTTGCAAGTTGGAAGAACGGGTGCTGTTACTCCTGTGGCTATAGTTGAACCTACAGATATAGATGGTGTTGTAGTTGAGAGAGCAACACTTCATAATTTTGATGAGATAGATAGAAAAGATATACGACTTAGAGACAAAGTTATCATACTAAGGAGTGGAGATGTTATCCCTAAAATCATCAAAGTTTTAACTCATGAGAGAACAGGCAAAGAAAAAGTTTATGAGAGACCAACTAAGTGTCCTGTTTGTGAGAGTGAACTTTTAGATGAAGGCGTTTTACTAAAGTGTCAAAACTTGGAGTGTGAGGCTAGAGTGGTAAACTCTATCATTTATTTTGCTTCAAAACCTTGTCTAAATATTGATGGGCTTGGTAATAAAATAGTTGAACAACTTTTCACCTCAGGATTTGTCAAAAGTGTTGTTGATTTGTTTGAGTTAGATTTGGAAAAACTACTAACACTAGATGGTTTTAAAGAGAAAAAAGCACAAAACTTACTTGATGCTTTAGACAATGCAAGAGGGAGTGAATATTGGCGTTTTATAAATGCTTTAGGCATAGAACATATCGGTGAAGTAGCATCAAAAACTTTAGCAGACAACTTTGGTTTCTCTTTTATAAATGCAACAAAAGAGGAGATAATAGCTTGTGATGGCATAGGTGAAGAGATGGCAGACTCTGTTTTAGAGTTTGTAAGAGTAAATGCACTCACAATAGCAAAACTTCAAGAGATACTCCAACCACAAGAACCCCCAAAAAAAGAGGAAGCAAAAGAGAACCCTTTTAAAGGAAAAACGGCTGTTTTAACAGGAACTATGAGTCAGTCTCGTGGAGTTATAAAAGAGATGTTAGAGAGTCTTGGAGCAAAAGTAAGTGGAAGTGTGAGTAAAAAAACAGACTTCTTAATCTACGGAGAGGATGCTGGAAGTAAGTATGACAAGGCAGTGAAGTTGGGAGTGCAAACTTTAACTGAAAATGAGATGAGAGAGTTGTTAGCATAAAAGCATTGATTAATGAAAAATTATATACAATAAATGTGATAGGAGATATTTATAAATAATGACTTACGAAAAGCTAAAAAATTTAAAAGCTCACCATCATACTTTACGACTTTTAAGTAGTGATAACTTTGCATTTACTCTCTCTTTTTTCTATTTAGCCTTTGTTAAAAATGCTAAGATTACTCTACTGCATTCTGAGATACTTTCACACCTTGATGACTATCTTTTTAACCTAAACCAAACCTATGAAAATGCTTTTCCTAGAGAGGCTAAAGAGTACCTTGATGAGTTCGTGAGTGAGAAAAATGGTTACCTTAGAAAGTATCATGAGAGTGCTGATGAAGCTCTTTATGAACTCACTCCTTACACACAAAAGGCTCTGGAGTTTATAGAATCATTGGAAAAAAAAGAGTTTGTTGGAAGTCGTAGTAAGTTTAACATTATCTTTGAGTTGCTTGAAGAGTTAGAGTTTGAGACAACTATGAGTGATGAAGAGAGAATAGCAGAACTTGAATCTAAACGAAATGCACTTGATTCAGAGATAGAAGCTATTCGAGCAAAACGAGATATTCGTTTTGATAGCTCTCGAATCAAAGAACATTATATGCAAATAGAAGAGATGGTGCGAAAACTTAAATATGATTTTAGTGAGATAGAGTACAATTTTCGCTCCTTAAATGCTTCTGCAATGGAAAAAATAGCTTTAGGTAGCCCGGCAAAAGGTGATGTGCTTCACTCTATCTTTGAGATAGAAGATAGCATACGAGAGAGTGACCAAGGTAAGAGTTTCTTTGCTTTTTGGCAACTTTTAAGTGATGTAGAGAGAAGTGATAAACTCTCTGAACTTATAGAAAATCTCTACTCTATAAAGAGTATAAAAAAACTTGACAGTAACAGAAATATGGGTGGACTAAAGTTTACTCTGCTTAAAAATGGAGAGAAAGTTTTTAATGTCTCTTCTAAACTTATAGAACAACTTAGACGCTTTTTAGATGATAGAATTTGGATGGAAAATCGCCGTATCTTGGAACTATCTCAGAAAATCGAGCAATCAGCCTTAGAGATAAAAGAGAATGCACCAAAGGCAAAAAACTTTATGAGTATTGCAGGGTATAAGACAGATATAAACTCCATCTTTTCGAAGTCACTCTATCAGCCAAAAGTAGCTCAGGAGTTTCAACGAGAACTTGTTGAGGAGGATGTAACTCTTGATATGGAGAGCTTTTACAATCTTTTTTACATAGATGAAGAGTTGCTTTTGCAAAATATCCAAAAACTTCTTCTTAAATCCACTCAGGTTAAACTCTCTAAAGTTTTAGAAGAGTTTCCTATCTCTAAAGGCATAGCAGAACTTGTTGGTTATATATCTTTAGCTAAAAAAAGTGAGAATGTGACGCTAGATGAATCAAGTGTAGAAATTGTAGAGATTAGCGATGAGAGTGGCGTAAGTAAAAAAGTAAAATTACCAAAAATTATCTTTGTGAGGGATGAATGAATTATGAAACTAAAGTAGCGACAACACTACTACTTAAAGGGCTTTTTTATAAGAGTGATAATGAAAATGCATGGCTAGAGATGCTTGAAAATAGTCGTGGAGTTATGAGTGAGTATTTTGAGGTAATTGGACTCAGTCTTGAGGTGGATGAGGTAGAGGGCTATGCTTACCTTAAAACTTTAGAACAAGATGAAGATGCCCCACAACTTCCAAAACTTATAAACGCAAGAGAGCTTAGTTTTAAAGTATCTCTTCTTTGTGTACTACTTCGTAAAAAGATAGTTGATTTTGAGATGCAAAATGAATCAAGCCGTGCTATTATCTCTAAAGAGGATTTAGTATCCTCTCTTTTACTTTTTTTACCACAAAAGTTTAATGAGGTAAAACTTCATAAAGAGATAGATGCAACCATAAAAAAAGTAGAAGAGTTAGGGTTTTTAAAAAAGCTTAAATCAAGCGAGAATAGTTATGAGATAAAGAGTGCCATCAAAGCTTTTGTAGATGCACAATGGCTAAGTGACTTTGATGAAAAGTTGCGAGAGTATAAGGAAGAGCGATGGAGTTAAGATTTGATTTTGCACAGGATGATAGCACTACTGGGTTTCGTTTAGAGGAGTTTGAGCTTTATAACTGGGGGACTTATGACAAGCAGGTTATATCCCTTAAACTTAACAAACAAAATGCTCTACTTACAGGAGATATAGGCTCAGGAAAATCAACTATAGTCGATGCTCTTACAACGCTTCTTGTCCCTCATCAGAAGATTACTTTTAACAAAGCGGCTGGTGCTGAGTCTAAAGAGAGAACACTCAAATCTTACATCTTAGGCGAATACAAATCAGCACAAGATGAGAATCTAGGTAATGCTAAAGCAGTAGCACTTCGTGATGGGAGTAGTTTTACAGTGCTTCTAGCAAGATTTTTTAATGATGGTTATGAAGAGAGCTATACAGTGGCTCAGTTTTTCTATATTTCAAACAAGCAGGTGCAGAAGTTTTTTATCACTTCAAAGGGGGAATTGGGGATAAAAAAAGATTTTATAGAATCTCGATTTAAAGATATTCGCTCTTTGAAAAAATCTATTAGGTCTTTGCCTCATACGGAGGTATATGAAAGTTTTAAAGAGTATTCCAAGGATTTTAAACGCTCTATGGGTATCAAAAATGACCAAGCACTTAACCTTTTTTATCAGACAGTTTCACTCAAAGCCATAGGTAATTTGACAGCTTTTGTAAGAGAACATATGTTAGAGAGTAGTGAGATAGATACAAAGATAGATGAGCTTTGTAAAAACTTTTCAGAGCTGAGTCATGCTCACACTCTTGTACTCAAAGCACAGGAGCAGATAGAGATTTTAAGTCCACTTGAAAGAGAAGCAAAGGCTTATGAGAAACTGCAAAAACAGAAGTCTCATAGTGAAGAGATGAGAGATTCTCTTGGTCTATATTTTTCTCAATTTAAAAAAGAACTTTTACAAAAGAAGATAGAAGAGTTAGGGATAGAACTGCATAAAACAGAGAGTACAAAGATAAAAACAGATGCAAGTTTAGCCCAAAAAAGAGAGAGTGAACTCTCACTTAACACAGAACTTAAACTCAATGGTGGCGATAGAATAAAGCAACTTGGGCAACTCAAAAATCAGAGTCAAAAAGAGCTGAAAGAGAAAAAGGAGGCACATAGTAGTTACAATGAACTTGCAAAAAAATTATCACTTTCTACGGTCTCTAATGAGCATAGATTTCTCAAAAATGCTCAAGAGGCAAAAGAGCTTTTAGAGACTCAAGAGCAACAAGCTACAAAAGTGCAAAATGAACTTATTATCAATACAAGTTCACTACAGAGGCATAAAGATAAAAGAGAAGAGTTGAGAGCTGAGATAAATTTTTTAGAAAAAAATCGCTCAAATATCCCTAAAAGAGTATCTATGATTCGTGATACTATGGCAGAAGCACTCTCTCTTGATGTGAATGATCTGCCATTTGTTGGAGAACTTGTTAAGGTTAAAGATAGTGAGTGGCAGGGAGCTATAGAGAGGGTGATGCATAGTTTTTCTCTCTCACTTTTAGTCAATGAAGAGTTGTATGAACGAGTGAGTGAGTATGTCAATGCTACACATTTAGGAGGAAAATTAGTTTATCTTAAAGTTCTATCTAAAAAAAGTAGAACAGAGTATTTTGAGAGAGCAAAAAACTCACTGCTTCATAAGATAGAAGTAAAAGCAGATAGTCCATTTTATGATGCCCTTAGCAGTATGCTCCAAGAGCGATTCGATACACCTTGTGTGGCAAATATGGATGAGTTTAGAAAGTTTAAAAAGGCACTTACCCAGAGTGGGCAGTTTAAAAGTAACCTCTCAAGACATGAAAAAGATGACCGTTTTGATATTAATAATAGAAGCAGATGGACGCTAGGCTGGGACAATGCACAAAAACTTGCAAGTTTTGTAAGTGAGCTAGAAAAATTAGAGGAGAAGATAGCGTTTATAGATACAGAGATAAAGCACCTAAAAGAAGAAGCTTTAACTATGCAAAGACAAAGAGATAGACTTCGTGACATAGGAAAGTATAAAGAGTTTGCAAAGATAGATTGGTATAGCGAGGCAAAGTATATAGAAGAGATAAAGCAAGAACTTGAGGAGTTTGAGAAGAGTTCAGATATTTTAAAATCTATCCAAGAGAGACTTAAAGCTTTAAAAGAAGAGATAGTAGAGCTTATGCCAAAGAGTGAAACACTGAGTAAAAATATAGGTGCTTTGGAGAGTAAAATAGAATCATTTGGTTTGGAACTAAAAACACTTAGTGGGGAACAAGAGTTATCCCAAGAACTACAAGATTCTCTTGCTAAACTTTTTGAAGAGCTTGTGTCAGACTCCTTGAATCTGAACAATATTGCAGCAAAAGAGAGGTTTTTACATACACATATTCAACAAGAGATAAGCAGAGATGCTCAGAAAATACAGAGGAGTGCTGAGAAAATACTTAGCACTATGAGCCTGTATAAAAGTAAGTTTAGTGTTGAATCTAAAGAGATGGATTTATCTACCGACTCTCTAGGAGAGTACAGAGCAAAACTCTCAGAACTCAAACGAGATGATTTGCCGAAGTTTGAGAAACGATTTCATGAGCTATTTAAGGAAAAAACTATCCAAAAAACAGCTATGATTCAAGCAGAACTTGAGCATCATTCTAAAGAGATAGAATCAAAAATCGCTAAGATAAATAACTCACTTAGAGATATAGAATATAACAGTGGCACATATATTACTCTTATAGCTGAACCCTCTAACATTAAAGAGATACGAGAGTTTAAGCAGGATCTAAAATCAGCTATCTCTTATGCTATTGGGGATGATAATAGTTATGATGAGGGAAAATTTTTACAGATAAAGTCTATCATTGATAGATTTAATGGTCGTGAGGGCTATAGTGATGTTGATAAAAAATGGCGAAATCTTGTCACTGATGTAAGAAACTGGTTTAACTTTAGTGCGAGTGAGCGATATGTGAGTGATGAGAGTGAGAAGGAGTATTATGCTCATAGTGGTGGTAAGTCTGGTGGGCAAAAAGAGAAACTTGCTTATACTGTTTTAGCATCTTCACTAGCATTTCAATTTGGGTTAGAATACAATGAAGTACAAAGTCGCTCTTTTCGTTTTGTGATGATTGATGAAGCTTTTGGTAAGGGGAGTGATGAGAGTACGAAGTATGCTCTAAGACTTTTTGAAAAGCTCAATCTCCAGCTGCTTGTCATCACTCCAAAGACAAAGATAAATGTTATAGAACCTTTTGTCCGTAGTGTTCACTTTGTGCATAATCAAGACGGCATGCACTCCTCACTTCTTTCTATGAGCATAGAGGAGTATCAAAAAAATGCTTTATGATGTAAAGAGCATAAGAAAAAAAGCTTTAAGACTCTATGAGAGTGGCGATGTTTTTCACGCATTTATAGAAGAAACTGCTCTTTTTCCATACACTATAAAGTTAAAAAAACCGACTCAAAAGAGCTTAAGAGAGTCTATACAGACGCTCTCAGGTGAGATTAAATCTCTTGAGAAACTCCATCTTTATCTAAATTATCAAGAGTTTGATTTTAAGAGCATAGGTAAACAGAGACTTCCTGTGAGTATAGTGATACAAACACAAGAAGATTTACTAAGACTTTTAGGGAAACTGCAAGAGTTTAAGGAGTTTGTAGAAGTTTATAGGGAATCTGTAGAGGCATTTACATCACTCAAACTCCTATTTTTACAAAAGCCGAATCTACTTTTGCAAAATAGAGATATAGTAACAAAAGTTTTAACAATATCTAAGTTCCTTCTACAAAATCCACAGCCAAATATCTATATTCGTGAGTTACCTATAAAAGGTCTTGATACAAAATTTATAGAAAAAAACAGAGTTGTTGTTGATAGTTTTTTAGAAAATGTGTTGGATAAAAGTAACTACGATACCAGTATAACAAGACTTTTAGATAATGGTTTTGAAAAGAAATATGGACTAAAATATGAATTGCCACTTGTTCGTTTTCGTATCTTAGATGAGGATTTATGCATACAAGGGTTAAGTGATATGTCGCTTACTACAGAGGAATTTGAAGCATTAAATTTAGAGTGTGAAAATATTTTTATAGTGGAAAATAAGATAACAATGCTCTCGTTTATGGATATGAAAAACTCTATAGTTATCTTTGGCAATGGCTACGGAGCTGGTCGTATTAAAAATGCTAAGTGGTTAGAGAGTAAAAATATCTACTACTGGGGTGACATAGATATGGATGGTTTTGCAATTCTATCACAGGTTAGAGGCTACTTTCCTCAGACTAAATCTCTTATGATGGATGATGCTACGATAAGAGAGTCTTCAGATTTGGCAGTAGCAAGTAGTGAGAGAAGTTTTAAAAACTTGGAGTGTTTAACTCAAGATGAAAGAGTGATATATGAGCGACTTTTTAGTGACTATTATGGGAATAATTTTCGGCTAGAACAGGAGAAAATTTTGTTGAATTATGTTGGAGAAAAGATTGATGCGATTAGATAATTATCTCGTAGATAAAGAGTTTGTAGATAGTCGTAATAAGGCTCAGAGTATTATCAAAGATGCTCTTGTTTATGTTAATGATAAACTTGTTAAAAAAAGCTCTTTTAAAGTGCAAGATAGTGATGAGGTTAAAGTAAAAGAGCATAAGTCTTATGTCTCTCGTGCTGCGTTTAAACTAGAAGCCTTTTTAGATGAACTTGATTTGGATGTTAAAGATAGAGTTGCCCTTGACATCGGTTCTTCTACTGGTGGTTTTACTCAGATTTTACTAGAGAGAAATGTAGCTGAGGTGAGTGCTGTTGATGTAGGCTCAAATCAGCTTCATCCTTCCATAAAAAATGATACTCGTGTTTACTCTCATGAGTCTTGTGATATACGAGAGTTTCAGAGTGATAAAGAGTTTGACTTGGTAGTCAGTGATGTTGCATTTATCTCTCTTTTGTATATTTTAGATGATGTTGATAGGTTAGCGACCCAAGATATTATCTTACTTTTTAAACCACAGTTTGAAGTAGGGCGAGAAGTAAAACGAGATAAAAATGGTGTCGTCCTTGATAAAAAAGCGATAGCAAACGCAAGAAAAAAGTTTGAAGATGCTTGTGAATTAAAAGGGTGGGTATTGGATACAACCTCCACCTCAAAACTAGCAGGAAAAGATGGAAATATAGAGTATTGTTACTACTTTACTAAGAGCTATACAAGTTGCAATCCTTATTCCTTGAGAGTGTTTGCCCACTGTCTTTAGTTTTGCTCTTCCATCGTTATCTATCCATTGGATTAAATAGACTTATAAAAGACCCCTTGTGACCTTGTAGCTATTCTTTTGTTTAATGTTTTTAACGGTATCATGTCATTTCTTAAATATAAAATTCATTTTTAGTTCAAACAAATATGAATAAATTTGACAAAGTTCCACTAAGTGAGGGACTAAAACTATATTACAAAAAAAGCCAAACAACCCCTTGTCCACGAGATTAGACAAGGTTTAAGGAGATTTAAATGAGCATCTATAGAGAATACGACATCCGTGGTATATATGAAAAAGAGTTAAACGAGCAGAGTGTTGTTCGTATCGGGTATGCACTTGCATCAAAGATAGATGGTGAGTATGTTGCAGTTGGTTATGATGCTAGAAGTCATTCACCAATACTCTTTGAGTACCTTGTCCGAGGCTTAAATGCAGGTGGTAAAAAAGTTTTAGATATGGGACTTGTGCCTACACCTGTGAACTACTTTACAAACTATCAGGAGTGGGATGGTATCACTCCATCTGCATCAGTCATGATAACAGGTTCTCACAATCCAAGTGAATATAATGGTTTTAAGATTACCATTGATAAAGCACCATTTTTTGGTGAAGATATTTATGCTTTAGGTCGTGAATGTGATGATATGGATATGCCAAAAGCAGTAGATAGAAATGTGACTAAGATAAATGCAGTTGATAGATATATAGACTTTTTAGTTGGTGAATTTCAACATTTAAAAGGAATGGATACTAAGATAGTGTATGACTGTGGAAATGGTGTTGCAGGTGTTGTTACTGAAGATATTTTTTCTCGTTTAGAACTAAAAACAAAAGGTCTCTATATTGACCCAGATGGAACTTTTCCAAACCACCATCCAGATCCTTCTGATGAGCATAATTTAGAAGATGTTAAAAAGCTTTTAGAAAGTTATGGAGATATTGCTTTTGCCTATGATGGTGATGCTGACCGTATAGCCGTTCTTACTCATGAGAACAACATTAAGGGCGATATGATGGCTCTTCTCTTTTCTTTGAAGATGGATAAGCCAACTGTTGTTGGTGAAGTGAAATGCTCTCAAGTTATGTATGATGAGCTTACAAAACGCGGTGCAAAAGCTATCATGTATAAAACAGGACACTCAAACTTAAAAGTAAAAATGAAAGAGGTAAACGCAGACTTAGCATGTGAAGTAAGTGGACATGTATTCTTTAAAAATCGTTACTTTGGTTATGATGATGCTATTTATGCTACTCTTAGAATGTTAGAGTTAGTTCATGACGGTATTGATTTAGATGAAGAGCTTGCAAAACTTCCAAAGGTATTTTCAACTGAAGAGATAAAGGTGCAAACAACAGAGGCTCAAAAGTTTAAAATCATAGATAGAGTAAAAGAGTTGCTAAAAAATCCACCTGCGTCATTTCCAACTATCAAAGACATTATAGAAGTTGATGGGGTTCGTATAAACTTTGAAAATGGTTGGGGGCTTGTTCGTGCTTCAAACACAACACCAGTGCTTGTAACTCGTTTTGAATCAACATCACAAGATGAAGCAAAGCGTTACGAGAGTGCGATAAACTCGTTGATCATAGAGGCTAAAAAGTCTCTATAATTACCACTTTCTTCCCCTGTTTAAGCGTCTAAATTCTCTGACGCTTATCTTTTTAAACTTTCCATTTACATATTTGAAACGCATATTCTTTTTAGATGAATACTTTTTGATTTTATGGTTTATCTCAAGCTCTATTTTTCCAGGTCCAAAAAGAAGTAACCAGTTTTTATGTGGATTTATAGTTAAGGACTTTTTAAGCACTGTTTGATACTTTTTCTTTGTTTTTATATCTATATATCCAACCCATAAATGATGCTTTGGTATCACTTTAAGGTTAATCTTTCCTTTATTTATTTTTCTATTATATTCATCAGCTTTTATCTTAGCTTCAGCAATCTTTTTTTGAACCATTTTCTGCTTTTCTAAAAGCATTTTTTTCTTCTCTTCCTGCTTTTCGTATTTGATGATAATATCATAATAAGTATGAATAGAATCAGCATATTTAACTGGTTCTTCACCTCTAGCATATCCATGTTTTAAATCTTTAAAATATCTTCTATGTGATAAGAGAGGTAAAACATCTTTTATATCAATCCAAGAGTAAGGATTTTTATTTAGTTTTCTTGCTAGTATTTGAGCATCTAAAATATGCCCGTAACCTACATTATAAGAAGCTAGTGTAAAGTACCAACGGTTTAAATCTTTTATCTCTGGAGGAAGTCGTTTCTCTATGGTTCTAAGATATTTTGCCCCACCATAAATACTCTCTTTTGGATTAAGTCTATTTTTTACACCTAATAATTTCGCAGTTCTGTTTGTTAGCATCATCATACCACGAACACCTGTTTTACTTGTAGCTTTTGGGTTCCAATATGATTCTTGATATGAAACAGCAGCCAATATAATCCAAGGGATATTGTACTTTTTACCTGCATCCATGAAATATTTTTTATATTTTGGTAATCTTGTTTTAAGTCTTTTATAAAAAACTTCTGTGTCGTAGTAGTCAAATATGCTTAAAAACTCAAAATAGTGGTCTTGAAGTTCATCCATTTTTCCAGATCGGTCAAATTTATTTAGCCATTTATAA
>JALTUB010000343.1 GCA_027047745.1 Sulfurimonas sp. | reverse complement strand
TTTCGGTCTATGGGTGCCACTTTAAAAGACCCTGCAATGTTACTAATAAATTCATTAATTCTCTCTCATTATATTTTTTCTCATCGATTCACCTTTAAGGTCAATTCTATGTGAAGAGTTGACCAATCTGTCAAGAATTGCATCTGCAATGGTACCCTCTCCAATAATATCGTACCAGGCTGACACGGGTATTTGTGATGAGACTATTGTGGACTTCGTATTGAACCTGTCTTCAATAATATCCATTAAAGCGTCACGGGCATGATTATCGAAAGACTGTAGCCCAAAGTCATCCAAAATTAGCAAATCCATTTTCTGAAGTTTTACCAGTTCTTTGTTATATGTTCCATCTACCTTTGCCAGTTTAAGCCTGCTGAACAGCCTGGCTGTAATGTGATACCGGGTTTTTAGCCCCATCATACAAGCCTGATGTCCAAAAGCCTGGGCGAGATAGCTCTTGCCAACGCCGGAGGCCCCGGTAAGAATAATATTTTCTTTTTTCTTGATAAAATCAAGCGATGACAACCGGTCAAACATATTCCTTTCCAGGTTTCTTGCCGTTGAAAAATCCACATCCATAATGGTTGCCTTTTGACGAAAGCCGGCTTGCTTTATCAAGCGTTGTATTTTTGTGTTTTGCCGTTCTTCCCATTCGTGATCGGTTAGCAGGCTGACGTATTCATCAGGCGTGCTGTCGCTGTAAAGATTGTTTTGTAAATGATGCTGATACATGCTTGCCATGGCATTTAACCGCATATTTCGCATCTTCTCGATTGTTTGATTTTTGTTCATGTTTATTTTGATTTTTAATGATAAGTTTCTGCTCCCCTAATGTTATCGTGTTTTGGGATATGTGTTTCTGTTAAATTCAAATTATCTATACTCAGGTGTTCTTTGTCCAGGTTGTTCTTTAAAATGTTTTTTACGGTATGGTATTTTAAGGCGTTCCCGTAAAGGGCTCTTTGACAAGCATTGTTCAACCTTTCTGAGCCATATTCGCGATGCAGCTGGATAACGCCAATGGCTCTTTTGTAAGCTATCTCAGGATAGTCACTTTGGTGGATTAACCCCTCGACAAACATCATTACAGCTTCCCCATGCTTTTTTGCTAATGTTTTAAAGTATTCAGGGCTCCAGTCCTTGTACGCCTGATGGGTGCTGGATAAATGTTCTTTGATGGTAATATAGATGCCCCTGGCACGTTCGCGTTTATGTATTGCTATGCGTTCGCTGTTGTAATAAACTTCAACCCATGAGCGGGTATAATGTATTTGTGTCTGTTTGCCAATGAAACGGTAAGGAACGCTGTAGTAATTTTTGTCAGGTGAAAAATATACATATCCCATTTTCTGGACTTTTGCCCGCCGGTACTCTTTCATCTCGTAGGTTGCCTGGGGCAACTCTTTAAGGGTACTTCTTTCTACAGATTGAAAAAGTTCCCTGCGCGACGATTCTTTTCTTTGGAAAAGCAGATCGTTATAAGCTTCCAGTAATTTTCTTATCTCTTTGTTTAATTCTGTAAGAGAAAAGAAAACCATATTCCTTAAAGGATAATAAATACGCTGGTAAGTGAGGTTTACAGCATTTTCAACCAATGCCTTGTCTTGTGGTGAATAAGCCCGGGCAGGGTTCACCACACAGCCATAATGACGGGCAAAATCCTTTAGCGATTTATTAATCTGAGGTTCATATTTAGAAACACGGCTTACAGCAGATTTTAAATTATCTGACACTATAGCTTTTGGAACTCCTCCATAAAACCGGAACGCATTACCCATGCACGAGATCAAATCCTCTCGTTTCTGACTCATACAGGCTTCTACGTAAGTGTAATGGCTATAGGGAAGAATTGCTACAAAAACCTCAACCGGGATCAGCTCTCCGGTTTCTTTATCGGTGATATGAAGATGCTTGCCTGCATAGTCTATCATTACTTCATAACCTGCCTTATGCTCAAGCTTCATGGAACCTTTAAGCGCGCTGTATTTACGGTGATAGTGTTCCATAAACTGCGTATAGCTGTATGGCTTTTCTACCTGAGATTTGTACTCCTGATAATGATATAAGAAGGTAAAACCCGGATGATTCCTGAGTTGATTCATCTTCTCAAAATATTGCATTAACTGATCATAACGCCCATTCTTAATTGTTGTCCTGCTGGAAAACAATTCTTTAAAAGCCGGCTCACTTAACCCTAAAATGTCTTCAAGTGATATATCACAGGCTTTAAACAACTGAATATAGTTGTTGATGGCATTGCGGCCAATGCTCAATGTTTTACTTATTTCGCGATTACTTAAACCTTCGAGGTGTAATCTTATGATTTGTTTTAAATCCATAGGATCAAGTTTTTTTGCCATATCTCATTTTATTTTGAAATAGGCAATGTACTTGATCTTTTAAAGTGGCACGGTTAGAACCGAAATAGTGGCACTCTTACTCCGAAATGCCTGGCACTGTTAAACCGAAATGGGTGGCACTGTTCAAACCGAAATATCCAGTAACGGTTAAATAAACCATTTAGGGATTTCATTCATAGTAAAAAAGTTAATAATGGAAAGAGGTTGAAAAAATTCAAGTTTCGTAAGGCTGACATCAGTCATAAAGAAATAGACCCAGTAAATTCTTATGAAAAAAACAAAAAGAAATAGAAATTCTGCTTGTAATACAATACGGAATAAGTTTTTTAGTTCTATTTCTAAGTTTGATAAAATTGTACCTGTATACAAGACTATTGTAATTATTGATAACTTTATAATGAAAGATAAGGATACGATCACATAACTGAGCCATTCCAAGTTAGATTTTAAAGAAAGAATATGTGCTATTCTTTTTGCTGTAAGTTGGTTACCGTAACTATAATAAAAAAGATTGTCTGTTAATATATATTTATTACTTAAGAATGTAAGCACGTTATAACCAGTGAGCAGAAAAAGAAATATTAACCAGTTTTTATTTTTTATTTTTGATTTATCATTTTTTAAACTTTTCTATTAAATATAAGAATTGGTAAAAAATAAACAAAATCGAATAGGGTAGATAATTATCTAAAATTAGCCCATCAATCCAATCAGGGATAAAAATATATAAACATTTTTTCTTGCTATAAGTTAACTAATAAAATATATTTAACAAAAAATAATGCGTTCCTCAAAATATTACCCGCCAAATAGTTGTTCTATGTCTGTTATTAATTTTTGTTGATTATCAAATGAATTTTTAATAGTTTCTATTTTTGTTGATTTTTCCTTATTCTGTTTACTTAAGATGAAAAAATAATCAGTAGCGCCGGTAACATATTTATAATCGTGTGTAGTCAACAGAACTGCACCGCTATTGTTACAAAACGTCTTAATAAAGGACAGTAATTTTTGCTTCGAATCATTATCTAATCCGGAAAACGGCTCATCTAAAATAAGATATTTGGGGTCGTGCAGTAAAGTACTGATAATCGATGTTTTATGTTTGATGCCTTTTGAACACTTTTCGATAAATACATCTTTGTAATCCGAACATTCAAAATAATCTAAATAATAATCAATTTTATCATGGTATTTAGAAGAATGAATACCGTTTAGCCTACTGATAAACTCTAAATATTCGTAAATGGTAAATTTTTCAATATAGATAGGATCCTCCAATAAACAACCAATTTTCTTTTTATAAATAAATGCTTTGTTATTATAAGTCTTCTCACCATCTATAACTACTTCTCCTCCATTGGGTTTCAAAAAACCTGAAATAATTTTTATTATGGTTGATTTCCCGATTCCGTTTTTCCCCAGTAATGTATAGAAGCTTCCTTCTTCTATCTCAAAGGATAAATTA
>JALTUB010000342.1 GCA_027047745.1 Sulfurimonas sp. | reverse complement strand
TTCCCTCATCTATCTCACTATCGCCTAGATAAGAAAGATGTCCAGCTTTAACACCTTTGAGGATTGATTTTTTAACCTCTACAAAGTTGCCTATATGCGTATCTTCGATATTTGATAGAGGTCTTAAATGTGCCATAGGTCCACAATCAGAATTTATCATGACACTATCTTCTACAGCACTGCCTGATTTGATATGAGAGTTTATGATTATAGAATCTCCTGTTATCCTACAGTTATTCTCAATACTACATTCACCCTCAAAAACAACACTCTCCTCGATAAAAATAGTAGAAGGAAGTTGCATACTAACGCCTTCATTCATCCATTTGGTTCTAATCCTATCTTGCATAATCTCTTCGGAATCAGCTAAATCTTTTTTAGAGTTCACACCCTTAAAATGTTCTTCATCTACTAAAAGTGGAGCGATGCTTAAATCATCTTCTTTTGCCATAGATATAAGGTCTGTTAAGTAATACTCTTCTTGTGCATTGTTGTTGTTAAGGAGAGGAATGTATCTTTCAAGTACATCTTTAGAAAAAGCATAAACACCTGCGTTTACCGTAGTTGTATTAAGCTCGTTTTCATTTGCATCCTTTTGCTCTACTATATACTGCACTAGATTATCTTTTATGATTACACGACCATAACCACTAGGGTCTTTTAAGTCAAATATACTCATGATAATATCAGCCTTTGTATCTAAAAAACCTTTTAGTGCAGATGATGTTATAAGTGGCATATCTCCGTTTAAGACTAATACTTTTTTACCTTTAGGCTTAACACCCATCATAGCTCCACCAGTTCCTGGAAAGTTTTTGGCATCCTGAGTAACAAAATTGATATTGTCAAAATGTGAGCTAATCTCTGAAATAACAGACTCTTTTTGATGAGCGACTACGACTGTTATATCATCTGTTAGTTCAAGAGATGCTTTGATAATATGATAAAGCATAGGCTTTCCACTGATGTTATGAAGAACTTTTGCCTTGTTAGACTTCATACGACTACCTTTGCCAGCTGCTAAAATAACTATGCTTATATCTTGTTCGTTCATGTTCTCTCTTTAATTGATATGTGCAATATTAACATTAATTTAATTAAGATTCATTATTAAACTGTATAATGCGTAAAAAAATAAAGAAGATAAAATATTGAAATCAATCACCCAAACAAAACTCATCATCTATGTTAGTCTGTTTTTAACACTCTTTTACAACTACAGCTTTTTTGAAAATACAATCAAAGTGTATCCATTAAACTCAGAAAATATTGGCTTTGTAATCTCAACAGCCTTTGTTATAACTTTTTTCATGATGTTACTCTTTACGCTTGTTAGCTCAAAATATACACTTAAACCAATCATGATTGTAGTCTTACTAATATCATCTATGACAAGTTACTTTATGAACAGCTATCATGTAGTGATAGATGCAAGTATGATACGAAATATGGTGCAGACCAATCTACATGAATCTTTGGATTTGTTGAGTGTAAAACAGGTTTTATATTTTGTCTTTTTCGGACTTTTACCATCTTTCTTGATATATAAAATAAAACTAGAAGATAGAAGTTTTAAGGTAGAAATATTTTCAAAACTTAAGCTTGTGGTGGCTACTATTGTTGTTGTGTTGATTGCGTTTTTTAGTTTTTCTAAACATTATACCTCTTTTGCAAGAGAACATAAACCCTTAAGATTTTCTGTAAATCCTGCTTACTGGATGTACTCAACTGGAAAATATATCAACCTAACTTACAACACTTCAAAACTTGTAGTAAAACCAATAGGGCTTGATGCTACTATCGACACAAATGCAACAAGTCGTAAAAAGATAGTGATTATGGTAGTTGGTGAGGCTTCAAGAGCAGACCATTTTAGTCTAAATGGTTACAAAAGAGATACGAATCCACAACTAGAAAAAGAGGATATTATAAACTTTTCTAAAACTAGCTCTTGTGGTACTTCAACAGCTGTTTCTGTTCCATGTATGTTTTCTATCTATGATAAAGGGGATTATAGCTACAAAAAAGGTATCAGCACTCAAAATGTTCTTGATGTTTTAAGGCATACTAAAAAAGTTGCAATTTTATGGAGAGATAACAACTCAGACTCTAAGGGTGTTGCACTTAGAGTACCATATAAAGATTATAAAACCCCAAAAAACAATACTATATGTACCGAGGGTGAGTGTAGAGATATTGGTATGCTTGTTGGACTTGGTAAGTTTATAAAGAAAAACAAAGGTAAAGATATTCTTATTGTACTGCATCAGATGGGAAATCATGGTCCAGCATATTATAAACGATACACAAAGGATTTTGAAAAATTTAAACCAACTTGTAAAACAAATCAACTTGAACAATGTACTCAACAAGAGATAATAAATGCTTATGACAACGGAATACTTTATACAGACAATTTTTTAACTAAAACAATAAACTTTCTTAAAAAGTATGACAAATCGTATGATACTGCTATGTTTTACATGAGTGATCATGGTGAGAGTTTAGGTAAGAATGGAGTTTATCTTCATGGGCTTCCATATTTTATGGCTCCAGATGCTCAAACACACATCGGTGCTCTTATGTGGTTTGGAAAGAGTATGCGTAAAAAAGTAGATATAAATTATTTAGAAGAAACATCAAATAAAAAACATAATCAAGATGAACTATTTGATAGTTTACTTGGTATTTTTAATGTAAAAACAAAAGTTTATGACAAAGATAAGGATATATTTCATAATGAGCATTAATAAGCAGATACTCCTTACCACAGCTCTTTTAATCTTTTCTATAATATTTTTTGGTATAAATGATTTAGATTTAGTTGTTCAAGACTATTTTTATAACTATCACACGCATAAATGGATATTAGATTGGGCTTTACAGCCGTATAGACTTATATTTTATGATGGTGCTAAAAAGGCGTTAATCCTTATAGGTGTTGCTTTTTTAGTTGCTTTGTTGTTTTTTAGAAAAACTAAGATAGTTAAAGAGTATAAAAAAGGCATACTCTTGGTTGTTTTATCTGCAATATTTGTTCCTGGTATAACTGGGTTTTTAAAAGACAATACAAATATGCCTTGTCCCAAACATGAAATCAGATATGGTGGAACATACCCAAGAACTGCAGTATGGGAAAAATATCCAGCAGATTTTAAGCAGCCTAAAACAAAATGTTGGCCAGCAGGTCATGCAAGTGGTGGTTTTGCTTTGATGAGTATATTTTTTCTTTTTAAAAAGAGAAGAAACAGATTTATCGCTTTAGGTGTATCATTTGTGATTGCGTGGAGCATGGGATTGTATAAAATGATTATAGGTGACCATTTCTTAAGTCATACTATAATTACTATGTTTTTAGCTTGGTTAATTATTTTAATTTTACAAAAGATTGTTAATTTTAAATCTAATTTGTAAAAATTATATATAATTGTGCTATTATGATGTAATTAAAATTTTTATAAGGTTTTTGGATGGATTTAGGTACGGTAATCGGTATTATTTTGATTATGGCACTTCTCTTAGGTTCGATGACGATGGGCGTTGGTGTTGGTGCTTATATCGATATACCATCAGTTTTAATTGTTGTTGGTGGTAGTATTGGTGCATTAATGATTTCATTTAAGCCTGCACAGATGAAAGCATTTACAAAAGTCTTTGGCAAGGCTATTAAACCGGGTGAAGAAGATATTCCTGAGCTTATTAAAAAACTTGTTGAGTTTGCTACAAAGGCTAGAAAAGATGGCATCTTAGCACTAGAGAGTGAAGTGAACAATGAAGAGAATGAGTTTTTGAAAAAAGGCTTATCTATGGCTATTGATGGAAGTGACCCCGATACTATTCGTGAACTTTTAGAGATAGACATGGAACAAACAAGTACAAGACATAAGATACATGGTTCTATCTTTAACCAATGGGCTGGACTAGCAGGGGCTATGGGTATGGTTGGAACACTTATCGGTCTTGTTGCCATGCTTTTAAATATGGCTGATCCTTCTGCTATTGGTCCATCAATGGCAGTTGCCCTGCTTACAACTATGTATGGTGCTATCATCGGAAATGTATTTGGTACACCTATTTATAATATTTTGGCGATTAGAAATGATGAAGAGACTTTAGTTAAAGAGATGATTATCTCTGGTATTATGTCCATCCAATCTGGTGATGCACCAAGAGTTTTAGAAGCTAAACTTCTTAGTTATTTAGCTCCTGCAAATCGTGAAAGTCAATTTGATTAATGAGTAAAAAAAATGGCTAAACAAAAATGTCCTGAATGCGAAGAGTGTTTACCTGCGTGGTTAGCTGCGTTTGGTGACTTGATGTCACTTCTCTTGTGCTTTTTCGTACTTTTACTCTCTATGTCAAGTATGGACGCAAAAAAAATATCTGAAGCGATAGGTTCATTGTCTGGTGCTATGAGTGTACTAGAGGGTGGAACTCAAACTGAAATATCAAAAAAAAGAATGTTAGAAGCTACTCCTATCGATTCTCAAGATGAAACAGCTGAACAGGTAAATAGAGTTCAACAAGCCGTTAGTGACGCAAATGAGATGATGGAAAAAGGACATGGTCCAGCTGTCACTCTTGATGATGCACAAGAAGGTTTCGTGATAAAACTTCCTGCATCATTACTCTTTAAACCAGGAAGTGCAACTATAGAAAATGAAGATGCTCTTCTTTTTTTAAAAAGAGTCGCACTTATTATACAAGAGCTACCAACAGCTACAGAAGTTAGCGTTCAAGGTTATACCGATAATGTAGCTCCTGGAGATAATAGTCCTTTTAAAAATAACTGGGAACTCTCATCTGCAAGAGCCATATCAGTTTTGGAAGAACTTATACTTGATGGTGTAGCACCAAAGAGATTAAGTTCTGCAGGATTTTCAGAGTATAAACCAGTAGCTACTAATGCTACTGCAAGTGGAAGAGAAAAAAATCGTAGAGTTGAACTTCATTTTTATGGTGGACAAAGCAAGGATAAAGAGTCCTTAAAAAAAAGTATATTAGATAAAGTAGCAAATAAATAATGTTGCGTTTGTTAGTAGTCCTACTTGCTTTATCATCACTTTTGGGTGCTGAAGCTGTTCATATACCAACGATGAATTTTGCTCTTTCAGCTCCAGATACTCCTAAGCAGTTGGTATCATCTTTAAATGTTTTAGTTGTACTTACGCTTCTATTTTTAGCACCATCTATGGTGTTAGTCATGACAACTTTTACCCGTTTTGTTATTGTTTTTGGTTTTTTGCGTCAAGCACTTGGAACGCAACAAGTTCCACCAACCCAACTACTTGTTATGTTAGCCATGATTTTGACATTTTTTGTCATGGAACCTGTTGGAACTAAAGCGTATAATACAGGTATAAAACCATATATGGCAGAAAAAATCGGCTATGAAGAAGCATTTGATAAAACTGTTTTACCATTTAAAAATTTTATGATTAGAAATACAAGAGAAAAAGATTTGGCTCTTTTTTTTAGAATTAGAAAAATGAAAAATCCTCAAACTGTTGCAGATGTGCCACTATCTATTGTTATTCCAGCATTTGTGATAAGTGAACTAAAAACTGCATTTGAGATAGGCTTTTTACTCTTTTTACCATTTTTAGTAATAGACATGGTAGTGGCTTCAATACTGATGTCAATGGGTATGATGATGTTACCACCTGTTATGATTTCCCTGCCTTTTAAGATACTTGTATTTGTACTTATAGATGGTTGGAATCTTCTTATCGGTAATCTTATAGCAAGTGTTAAATAGGAATAAAAATGGAATGTAAATATTTTGGTAAATGTGGTGCTTGTAGAGTCTATGAAGATGGCTATGAAGCACAACTTAATGATAAAAAGATACTAAACCAAGATAGGTTTAAAAGTTTTTATCAAGATGAAATATCTGTATTTAAGTCACCTGATGAACATTATAGAGCAAGAAGTGAATTTAAGATTTGGCATGACGAGGATAAGATTCATTATGCTATGAATCATATAGAGCAAAAAAGTGTTGTTTTTGTTGATGAGTGTCCACAAGTAAATGAGTATATATCTGAGTTAATGCCAAAACTTTTAGATGCAATTGCTGTTAAAAAAATAGATTTTAAACTTTTTGGAATAGACTTTTTAAGTTCTAGTAGTGGTCAGATAGTGGTGTCAATGCTATATCATAGAAGATTAGATGAAGAGTGGCAGAGTCTCGCAAATCAAATAGCAAAAGAACTTGGAATATATATCATCGGTCGTTCTCGCAAACAAAAAGTTGTGATTGGACAGGATTATATAACTGAAACGCTAAATATAAATGATAAAAAATATAAGTTTAACTATATAGAAAATAGTTTTACTCAACCAAACCCACGCGTAAATGAGCAGATGATAGCTTGGGGTATGAAACAACTACAAAATATAGAGGGCGATTTACTTGAGCTTTATTGTGGTGCTGGTAATTTTACCATCCCTTTTGCCTCCTTGTTTGATAAGGTTTTAGCAACAGAAATCTCAAAATCATCCATAAATGCTGCAAAAGATAATATGCTTTTAAATAGTGTGAAAAACATAGAGTTTGTTAGAATGAGTGTTGAAGATTTTGTTGGTGCTTTAGATGGGGTTAGAGAGTATAGGAGGATGAAAGATATAGATATTGATTTGTATAACATCGATACTATTTTTGTTGACCCTCCAAGAAGTGGTATGGATAGAACATCTTGTGAATTTGCATCAAGATACAAGCATATACTATATATTTCATGTAATCCTGAAACTTTAGTTAGGGATTTAGAGATATTAACTTCAACACATGATATAATCAACATGGCGATGTTTGATCAATTTCCATATACTCATCATGTAGAGATGGGTGTTAAACTAACTAAGAAAGGTGTTTTATGAAATTTTTATTGCTGATATTTATTACATTTATATTTGCAGAGGCAAATGAAATACAAAGAGTAGATGATATTTTAAAAGATATAAATGAGCTTAGGGCTAAAAATCAAGAGTGTCAAAATAATCTTGATGATAAAATATTGATGTATCAAAATAAAATTTTAAAACTTGAAAATATTATAAAAAAACAAAAAAAGATGTTAAAACCAACTCCTGAGTGTGAAGAGCAAAACAGTTTTCCAAAACTTAAGATGAAAGAGAATGCTAAAATACAATCTTTTAAAGCAAGTGCTTTTAGAACGAATAAACTAGCTCCTATATATAGTGATTTAAAAGGTAAAGTCATAATAGATGAATGGGAAAAAGATACTTCATTTACATCTGCTCAAAGAACTTCTTCTATGATTAAAATCACTGGTTATTTTATAGATAAAGTATGGACAAAAGCTAAAAAAGATATGTGGATAAAAGTAGAAGATAGCACCAAAAGATAAATAAATGAAGAAAATTTTAATTATTAGTGATGGTACAATTGGTGAACATTTTATAAAAAGAACGCTGCAAACAAATAGCAATGAAAATATTTACTACATAGTACAAACTAAAGAAAAAGTTTTTGAAGATATAAATCCAGCTCGTTTTAAATTTTATGAATTTGACCCTACAAGCCTATATAAATTGTCAAATTTACTTAAGATGGAGTTTATTCAAGTATTTATAGCTATGAATAGTGCTATAGATGTTGAGAACACTATAAAAAATATAAGAACAATCAAAAAACAACTTCGTGTTATAGTTCTAAATCAATGGAACTTAAAAAATGAAGACCCTAATGTTGTTTTGATAAATTCAAATGAAATTTTGGCATCAAGACTTTTAGACTACTTACCAAATATACCTGTAATAGCTCAAAATGTAGGAGTAGGTGAGGGCGAAATAATGGAAGTTCTAGTTCCATTTGGAAGCTCTTTTGTGTATAGACATATAGGTGTGATTGAACAAAAAAATTGGCGAATTGTAGCTATATATAGAAATCGTAAACTTATTATGCCATCGAGAAGAAGAATGATTCAGCCCAATGACCTTCTTCTTTTAGTTGGTGAACCATCTGTACTAAAATCAGTATATCGTGCTATAAAGCGTGAACTAGGACAGTTTCCAGAACCATTTGGTTCTAATCTGTATCTTTTTATTGATATGAATATTGTGTGTCATTTAACTATCAAAGATTTGGTTAAACATGCAGTTATTGCTCATAAAAAGTTTAAACATGATTTGATAATAAAAATAGTAAATCCAAATAATATTGAGATATTAGAGGATATAAAAGAGTATAAAAGTGCTAATATCATGGTAGATATAGATTATGATAGTAACAACATACCAAATATGTTTTTTGAAGATATTAAAATATATCATGTAGGTTTAGTTATAGCATCAAAAGAGATGTTTAAAGACTATAAAGTAAGAAAAACTTTATATGAGTCTCATGTACCTATCTTTAAAGTATCTAATAAAGATTTTGCAACTCTCAAAGATGTAGTGCTTATCTTATCTGAAAATCGTGATTTAGAAAAAATATCTTCTACAATTTTTGATATTTCAGAACAGATGAATCTAAATATAGAACTTAGAAACTACATAAATGAGCATCAAGCAGAAAAAGAGCAAGTTATTGAACATTTTAATAACTTGTCAAGTATATTTTCTAAAACTATTAAGATAGTTGAAGATAGTCAAAACCCAATACTAACACTTAAAAAAAGAAAAAACTTTTTACAAATACTTCCATTTACAAGTAAGCTAACAGGTAGAAAACTGTTTTCAATATTTTCTACAGATAGCGAAAAACTATACCACAAATTAGATGATTTTCATCAAATTTTTATACCTGTACAGTTATAGTTTTAGTGTTTATAACTCATACAAAGAGTTTTTTATGAGTTGATTTATTTCATGTACATCAGAAGTGTTTGCAAAACAGCTTTTTTCTCCACATATCATGAAACTATCATCTTCACTTGTTTTGTACTGAATAAATGGATACTTTATCTCTGTAAATTCTAAACTTGCATTTTTTATGTTTTTGAGTGTTGATTTTATAATCCTATCACCTTTTAAGTACCTTAATACTTGTGTTAGCATATATGGAAAATAGATAGGTTTTCTTCCAAGTTCGTAAGAGTTATACTCCATAGTTTTAAAAGCAAAATGTGTATATTTTTCATCCTCAAGAAGTGTTCCAAGAGAGATAAGAACATCAATCATGATAGCAATGGAACTTGTGTAAGTATTGTCAGAAGTTTCAGCCTGTGTTGTAAACTCTCCAACACTAAAGTTCCAAACACCTTTAGTATAAAAATCTTCAAGTGCCTTGTTTGCAAATCTTTGTGCATGAATAAGATAAATCTCATCTTGAGTGTATTTAAAGGCAGTGATAAGAGCCTGAGAAATAAAGGCATAATCTTCTAAAAATGCTTCTACTTTTGGCTTTTTATGTATAAGTGTTGTGTGATAAAGTGTGCCATCTAAAAACATAGTTTCTAAGAGAGCATCCAGACTTTTTATAGCCTTATTAGTATATTTACTATCTATAGCCCCAAGTTTAAAAAGAGAGTTTATCATCATGCCAGACCAAGAAGTTTGTATCTTTTTATCTATAAATGGATACTCTCTGTTTTGTCTAAGTTTTTGCAATAGAATTTTTACATCACTAAACCACTCAGGTTCAACTCCATTTTCAAAACGGATGATATTTTTTCCTTCAAAATTTCCTTCATGAGTCACACTCATCTGGGCACACATACTTTCAACATTTTCATAGTTATTTTGGCTAAGAGTTTGATATACTTCATCATAACTGTATATAAAATATGTTCCTTCTTCACCTTCACTATCTGCATCACTAGCACTATAAAAGAGTTTATCTTCACTCATAAAGTTAAACCAAAAATCAGCAATCTCTTTTGCAGTTTTAAGATACTCGTCATCTTTATAGGCTAAGTAAGCATCAGTGTACACACCACAAAGTAGGGCATTATCATAAAGCATTTTTTCAAAGTGTGGAACTAGCCACTTGTTATCTGTAGAGTATCGACAAAATCCACCATCTACTCTATCATATATTCCACCTTTTTTCATGGCGTTCAATGTATCTATCACCATGGCTTTTGCTGATTTGTCATCATAAAGTTTATCTATAATCATTAAAGTATGAAGTGTAGAAGCATGAGGAAATTTTGGAGCTACAGAAAAGCCACCATTATGTGTTTGGTAGTTGCTTTTTGCTTGAACTAAAAAGTTATTTTTAAAATCTTCTTTAAGTACAGTTGCCTCTTTTGGATGTTGTATATGGTTTAAAAATCCTTCTATCTCATCAGCATTTTCTAGCAGTTTAGGGTCATAAGCTTTGATTTTTTTATCTATAAGTCTTGTAAGTTCTTTAAACCCCATCCCCTCAATGCTACCTGTATTTGACTCAGGTGGTATATAAGTTCCTGCAAAAAATGGTTTGTTTTGTGGTGTACAAAATATAGAAGTAGGCCAACCACCAGCACGACGATTAAGCAACATATGAACTTCTTGATAGTGTTTATCTATATCTGGTCTTTCCTCTCTATCTACCTTTATACAAACAAAACCATCATTTAAAATCTCAGCACACTCTTGGTTTTCAAAGACTGTCTCTTCCATAACATGACACCAGTGACATGAAGAGTAACCTATACTTATAAATATAGCCTTATTCTCTTTTTCTGCCAGTTCAAAAGCCTCATCACACCAAGGCCACCAATCAACAGGATTTTCTTTGTGTTGTTGTAGGTAAGGACTATCTTCTTTTTCTAATCTATTTGACATTTTATTCTCGTTTTTCATCTATTTATTAACCTCTACAAATACAGGTTCTGAAAAGTTAGGTACATCATCATAAGAGAAAACTGCATAGTATTTGTGTATGTTTTTATCTCCGAAGTTATCAAAAGTATAATTATCCATTCCACCATAAAGTTTTTGACCATCATAAGGTGAAGATGGAACTTTAAATGGGTTTTTAACAACTATAGCACCTTTGTATCCATCATCATCTGGAGCATCCCATTGTAGTTTTATGATACCATTTTCAGTAGTCTGTTTGAGGTTTTCTACTTGCTTAGGAGGATTTCTACGCTTTTTGATATAATTTATAACTAAAGATGGTCTTTTTATGCGTTTAGAATCAACCCAATTTATACTTTGTAATTTTGAAAAATCTTTTTGTGAAGATGCAGAGATAACAAACTCAACTTTGTTGTTTTCATCCATACTATTAATCATCTCATGGATAGCATAAGTATCAAAAACAAATCTCTGTTTTGAAGAGTTTTTAACATCAACAACACTCACATCATATCCTATTCTCTCTATAATATGTCGTGATTGAATCTTCTCGTATGTTGTTTCACCAACACATGGAACAATCATCTCAAGATGAAACCTTAAGTCATTAAGGGCGTTAATTTTACTCGCTTCTAGGTCAATATAAGCAGAGGAAATGACAGTGTTATCCATCTCTGGAAGGTTTGAGAGGTTAAACTCTATACATCCAAACTGTTCATCTCCATTTTTGTCGTAGCCTACAGAAATAGTATCTTCTTTTAGTATATCTTTTGTAACAGTAAATTCTGAAGAAGATTGTAAGTCAAGTCTAGCATCATCTATAGTGTAAGAGATGTCAAGTTTTGGTCTAAAAGTAAGACCTCCACTAAACTCACCATAACCAATATCCCACTGCATCATTTGAGAAGAACGATCAAGTGGAAGAGAAGTTGGTCCTTCCATTCTAAAGTAAGCTTCTCTTCTTTTAAGTGACTTTTGTAAAACTACTATCTCTTGTGCTGCAAACTCATAATTTCTCCAGATACCTTGAGATAGTTGAGAAGATAATGTAGGTTTGCCTATATAACTTAGCATTTTTGCATTTTTTATTTCATCAAAGTCACTAATATTATCAATATTTCTATCATCCATTTGACCTACACGCCATTGTCCAAAATTTTCTATCTGGACAGATACTCTGTTCATTGGATAAAAAGAGATTGAAGCACTCTGTATAACAGCATTCTCGGGGATAGTGCTTAGTGAAAAACCAGCAACACCGAAACTCTCTCCCTTACTTTCGTCGATACCAA
>JALTUB010000341.1 GCA_027047745.1 Sulfurimonas sp. | reverse complement strand
AAAATACTCTGCATCATTTTTATCAGCTGCTAGCATGTGCTTTTTCTTTTCAGCTTCACTTGCGTCAGGACTTAAAGGGGCATCATCTTCATAGTCTATATCTAAACCCTCTTTTGCAGCATACTCTTTGGTAAACTTAAAGTTTGGAGGAGTAGGAGTTTTAACGATGGGAACAAACTCTTCACACTTATCCACTATCTCTTGAGTGTGAGTTATAGCTTCAGGAATATCAGCAAAGAGTTTTGCCATCTCCTCTGGACTTTTGATGTAAAACTCATGCACAGAGTGACGCATACGGTTTGGGTCATCATAGAGTTTATTCATCCCTATACACATAAAAGCCTCATGATACTGAGCATCACCAGGATAAGTGTAGTGAGTATCGTTTGTTGCTAAAATTTTGATACCTGTCTCGCGTGAAATCTTAAGTATCTGCTCATCAATAAAAAGTTGGTCACCTATGCCATGACGCATAAGCTCAAGATAAAAATCATCACCAAAAATATCTTGATACTCTTTTGCAACTTCCAAAGCACCATCATACCCTAAAGCACCATTTTTTTTATTTCTCTCATTTTGCGTATTTAAGTGCCAGCTTACTTCACCTTGCAGACAAGCAGAAGAACAGATAATCCCTTCAGAGTGTTCTTTGAGTATATTTTTGTTTATGCGAGGAAAATAGTAAAAGCCATCTATAAAGGCTTGAGATGATAGATACATAAGGTTTTCATAACCTTTTTTGTTTTTAGCGTACAAGCATACATGAAAACGCTGTTTTGTACTCTTATCATCTATAGTATCGCCATTGTGGATATAACCTTCCATCCCAATAATCGGCTTAAGACCTGCTGATTTCATCTGTTTATAAAAGTCAATAGCACCGAACATATTACCATGGTCAGTCATGGCAACACTATTCATACCTAGTTCTTTTATGCGTGGAATAAGATTTGATAATTTATTTGCTCCATCAAGGAGTGAATACTCTGTATGAAGATGAAGATGTGTAAAAGGTTGTACACTCATTTTAGATACCTAATTTGTAAAATATAAAGTAGATTATATACATTTTTGCTTAATATTTAGTTCAACATGATAAAATTTTCAAAACTAACTACGAGGAAATACAATGGCACATATAGAATTACCAGAATTTGAGGATATGTCACCTGCGATTCAAGATAAAGCAAGACCAATTTTAGAAAAAACTGGAAAGCTAGGTGAGATTTTCAAACTTTTAGCGATTGATGAAAAAGTATATATGGCAACAGATGGTATGGTTCAGGGCTATCTTCTTGATGAAACGACTCTATCTTATGAGATAAAAGAGGCGATTGCACTCCTTATCTCAAAAGAAAATGGATGTAAAATGTGTGTAGATGTTCACAAAAGTATCGCCAAAATGCTTGGACTTACAGAACAAAAAATCGAAGAGATTTTACAAGGTGTTGATGCAATAGATGCAGACGAAAAAGAAAAAGCACTATTAAATTTTTGTATAAAAGCATCACAAAAAGATAATTATAAAACAGAGAAAAAAGAGATTGATGCACTTATACAAATGGAATGGAGCAAGGTTCAAGTGATTGAAGCAGTTGCAATCACTGGATATTTTAACTACATAAACACACTCTCAAATGTTTTTGGCTTAGGTGAATAAACAGTGCCTTATAAAATCATCCTCTTACTCGCTTTAAGCCATTTACTACTTGGAGCAGATTTTGTAAAAATGCCAAATAGTGTTGTTGATAAGAAACATCACTTGCAATGGCAAGATACTGCTAAGCTAGAAGCGTATGAAGAGAAATGGGATATGTCACGAGAACACTGCAGTGGGCTACATTTAGAATCTTTTAGTGACTGGAGACTACCAACTCAAAAAGAGCTTATCTCACTTGCAAAAAACAGAGCTATAAAAGCAAGTTTTTCACACATCAAAGAACAAGTATTTTGGAGTGTAAACGCAGATAAAAACAATCCACTAAATGCTTATACTGTTTATATAGGCAATGGACACAACTCTTCAAATGACAAATGTGAGATAAATAGCGTTATATGTGTTAGAACTCAAAAATAGCTTAATTTTAAATATAGATAGATAAAATAATTTATGAGCTATTATTAAAATTAATACACTATAATTTCGTAAAGTTTAGCTTAATTATTTACAAAAGAGCTATAGACAATACAAGGGAAAAAAATGAAAAGACTACTATATTTAACACTATTGACATACACAGCAACTACTTTATCAGGTGCTACTTTACTTTGTAAAGACCACAAACCTTATATAGTTAAAGACAAAGCACAAGAATCATCATATAAAGATTGTGTCCGAAATGGTATGACCTATTGGTACAAAGATGATGGGAAAATCAAATCAGAAGTAAATTTTACTGATGGAAAAGAAAATGGTTTATACACTTCATATCACACAAATGGGGAAAAAAAGATAGTTGTAAACTATGTAGATGGGCAAAAAGATGGTATCCAAAAAATCTACTATGATAATGGACAACTTGGAAGTAAGGTAAATTATGTAATGGGGCGTCGCGAAGGTATCATGACAGACTGGGATGCAGAAGGTTACAAAAGTGCTGAAGTTTTTTACAAGAACAACTATAAAGTTGGACTAAAAAAATACTTTAATCATAAAGGGAATGTAGTTAGAACAGAAACATACAAGATGGATAGAAATCCTGTCATGGTAAAACTACTTAAAGATAAGCGTAAGGATGTTCTAGTAGACCTAGCAAAATATGGACTAGTTCCAAAAGATGCTCCAAAAGAAGAAAGATTTAGATAATAACCAATCCCTGAGTAAATACTCAGGGATTGTAAGCCTATTTTACTTTTTCTAAATACTCACCTTCAACAGTGTTTACTTTAATAGTATCACCTTCAAGAACATGGTAAGGTACTTGAACTACTGCCCCACTCTCTAGTGTGGCTGGTTTTTTACTTCCACTTGAAGTGTCACCCTTAAAGTTTGGTGGTGTTTCTGTGATAACAAATTCCATAGTTTCAGGAGCTTGAACAGAGATAGCTTTACCTTTAAAAAATACAATATCTACATTGATACCATCTTTAAACCATTTACTTGCATCATCACACTGTTCATATGTAAGACCGAGTTGCTCATACGATTCATTATCCATAAACTGGTACATATCACCATCATCATATAGATACTGCATAGTTTTAAAGTCAATAATAGGAACTTCAAACTTATCACCTGCGTGTATAGTTCTCTCAACTACTTTACCATTTAAAAAACTTTTCATTTTCATTCGTACAAAAGCTGCACCTTTTCCTGGTTTTACATGTTGAAACTCAACTACTTTATATGGAACTTCTCCAACAATTAATCTAACATTTTTTTTAATATCGCTCATACCGACAGTTGCCATTAAATCACCTTTAATAAATATATACGACATTGTACATAAATTGGGCTTAATCTAGTAAAAAGCAACATGAGTTTATCTCAGGTTATATTACTTATAATATATAATAATCTAAGTCAATCACAAGTAAACAATTAGTAAATATTCTTATAGTTTAGAGCATATTTAAAGTTATTTTAAATAATATAATGTAATACTGCAACCGTTAAATTTATTACTAAAGGGGAATGAAACTATGAAAAATAAAATTTTAGTTTCTGTTGCTGCGTCTGTTGCTTTTATGGCGATGACTGCTACTACGGCTCTTGCTTATGACAAGAACCCACCATTTAAACTTGATAAACTGAAAAAGTTTGTTAAAGTTGGTGAAAACAACCAAAAAGTTGTTGGCTATGAGCCTAAAAATGATTACAATATATTTGTAAACTATGAACTTGGTATGCACTGTGTTGGTTTTGATATGGATTACTGTTGTGTAATCCCACCTTATAACTCAATTCAAGCGCAAGCTACAAGAAGTGGAAAAGATGGTCGTTTACCAAAACTACTTTCACCTGATGATGGTGTAAAACTTTATTACTATACTAGAGATAACTCTTATAGCGAAGGTAATAAAATGAGATACTTCACTGTGCCTAAAGATGCTAATGGTGATGGTCACTTAGACTCTGCGAATGATACTGTTGCTAACTATGTTTGGACTCACCTTTTCATCTATAAAGACCTTGATGGTACTATGCCTAAAGGTGCTACTGATAAAGACCGTTTAAGACTAGGAAGACAAATTCCTATGAAAATTGACTGTGGACCTTCTGGTATGCCAATGTCTGGTGGTTACTTACAATATGCTGGTAGAAATGGTGGAAACATTGTATTTGCTGACACACTTGTTCCTGCTGTAAAAAATGTTAAGCTTGTCTTGACTTCTTCTTATATTTGGGATGCACTTGGTCTTCCAATGACTGCATTTGATGATAGTACAAGAAAAGGTACAATCCGTTCAGTATCAAACACAGACTTTCAACCTTTTCAATATGCTACTGTAGAACTTCACACTCGTACTGGTGAAAGCATGCATACAAAAAATGGAAAAACTGTTTCTTACTTCGGTACAAACCCAGTTGATATTCCTAACTGTTATGCTTGTCACTCAAGAAATGGTAAAGCTGCACAAATGGCTAGAGATGAAGGTCTAAAGTTTAGTGATAAAGAGTATAAATACTGGAGAACATACCCAGATGAGAGTGAATATATGGCGAGACTTGCTGAAGCGTCTATTAACATCCTTTCACTTCATGATGCACATCATGGTACACATTTCTTAGCACACTACGATTCAAATGCTATTGGTAATAGACTTGGTTCTGTTGGTCTTGTAAACTGTTCTGACTGTCATGGTGATAATGTTTCAGGTAACCTTCTAACACCTCGTTATGGTACTGCTGGATACAAAGGTGTTCATGCTAAACCACTTACTGAAGCAATTCATGGTTTTCACCTTGCAATGGTTCCAATGCCTGATGGTGCTGGTAGGAGTCAAGCTTGTCAAGCATGTCACCCTACTCACTTCCAAAATCCTAACATGAATGATGATTCAAATCCATTCCGTGTAACAGATAGATATGGTGAAGGTCGTTTCTCTAAAGGTGATATCCGTAAATCTGGTGGCGGTTGTTATGTTCGTCGTGATGCTCACTCTAACCCAAATGCCAAACCTCCGTTTTTCTTAAACAACTACGGTAAATGGCAATATAAAAATGTTTCTCTTAAAGATGAACATGGTAAGCCTACAAAAATGAGAGGATTATACTGTACTAACTGTCATACAAAAGTTGCTCAAGCATTCCAAAACTATGATAACCTTACAAATGATTCTAAACAAGAAGGTAAAACTTTAAGAAACAAATCTCTTAAAGAGATGATTAAAGTAATCGCTGGTGGTAACGCTAAGAAATTTGCTGCTTTAGCTGATCCTAAAGCAACTGGTGATAATGAAGTAATGAAATTCTACACTGATCACAAATCAGCTACAATCCTTAAAGCTGTTGGTAAAAACTTACCTGCTGACTTAAGAATGTGGAATCACCCTACAGGTGGAAAAGTTCCTTATGCTGCTGCATCTGGTGGTAATGACTGGTGGTTAGCTGCTGCTGAACCTCACTGTGCTGACTGTCATGTTGCTCCATTTGTTGAACAAGATACTGGTGGTAAATACTTCCCAATTGATTTACCAAACAAGTATTCTCTATACAGATACTCAAAAGCTCATGGAGACATAGCTTGTCAATCTTGTCATGAGTCTATGCACGGTCTTTATAGTTCAAGATTTGATGGTCCTGAAAGAAGTGTTGATGTAACAACTCACGAACAAGCTCTTCAATATTCTCCTGATGGAAAATATGCTGGTCCTGTAACTTGTGCTGCTTGTCACACTGTTAACAAAAAAGGTGTTCCTTTACAACTTAAAGGTACTGCGTATGCGAAAGATTACTGGGCTTCTGTAACATTAGCTCACTTTATGAGAGGTGGTGATCAAAAACTATCAATCAAAGAGTTAGTTGCTAAATTCCCATACAAAAAATCTTCAAATATTGTAAAAACTAGCTGGAAATAAGCTTTCCACTTTCTTATCCCTCTTTTTGAGGGATAAACCTCCTTTAAACTTTCACAAATCCTCTTTATCGTTTACCTAACTTGTACTATATTGTGGTATATTTTTACATAAATATTTCAAGGATATAAACATAATGAAAAGATATATCACACCACTCCTAACACTCTCCCTTTTAAGCAGTGTAGCAAATGCAGAACTTGTTAAGACATACTTTAAAACAGGTGAACTTAAAGCTGTTACCAATTATGTAGATGGTACAAATACAAAGATAAAAAAAGGTATCAAAAATGGTATGGAAAAGGTTTATTACCAGATAGGTAAAATTGCAAATAAAGTAAACTATATAAATAACAAACGAGATGGAAAAATGACTTGGTATCATAAAGAAGGCTGGGTTATAAAAACACTTAACTATAAAATGGGTAAATTAGTAGGTGATGAAATCACTTACTATAAAAATGGTAAGATAAAAGCCATTGCACATTACAAAAATGATAAACGAGAAGGAGAAAAACAATCATTCTTTAAAAACGGAAAATTAGCCTCTGTGGTAAACTATATCCATGGAAAAAAAGAGGGAATGCAAAAAGAGTATTTTCCTGATGGAAAATTATATACACAAGTGCTTTATAAAAACAACTATAAAGAAGGAACACAAAAGTGGTATAATGAGAATGGAAAAGTAACAAATAAGATTTTTTATAAAATGGATAGACCATTAAAGATTATGAAAAAAGTAGAAGAGACAGACAATTCACAAGTCACTATAAAAAGTATTGATTTCTCTCCTCAAAAGATGCGAGATTAATGGAGTTCAAACTAGACGCCACGAGTAAAAATGCTCGTGCTGCTACGATAAAAACAGCCCACTCTACTATAAAGACTCCAGTATTTATGCCTGTTGGCACTATTGGAAGTGTAAAATCACTTGATGCTGAAGATGTTTTAAACCTTCTTGGTGCTGAGATAATATTGGCAAATACTTATCATATGTATCTACGCCCTGGTGATAAAACAGTTGCAAAAATGGGCAAACTGCATAATTTTACAAAATATCCTAAAAGCTTTTTAACAGATAGTGGTGGCTTTCAGGCTTTTTCTCTATCAGATATTTCAAAACCAAAAGAGAATGGCATAGAGTTTCGCTCACATATTGATGGTTCTAAACACTTCTTTACACCAAAAAAAGTTATTGATATACAAACAAATCTTGGTTCAGACATCATGATGATTTTAGATGACTTGGTTGCTCTTCCTGCTACGCAAGAACGCATAAAACTTAGTATCGAGAGAACTACGCAGTGGGCAAAAGAGTCTATAGATTATTTTCGTTCTCAACAAGATAAAGGTATATGTACAGAGCAGAACATATTCGCTATCATACAAGGTGGTACAGACAAAGCTTTTAGAACAAAGAGTGCTACTGAGCTTTGTGCCATGGATTATGATGGTTTTGCGATAGGTGGTTTAAGCGTTGGTGAGCTAAATAATGAAATGTATGACACAGTAGAACATACAGTCCAATATATGCCAAAAGACAAACCTCGTTATCTCATGGGTGTAGGAACGCCTGAAGACCTTATAGAAAACATTGAGAGAGGGGTAGATATGTTTGACTGCGTGATGCCTACTAGAAACGCAAGAAATGGTACTCTTTTTACATCTTTTGGTCGTATAAATATAAAAGGTGCAAGATTTAAAGAAGATGAAACTCCCATAGACCCTGAGTGCCAATGTCTAACTTGTAAAACTTACTCAAGAGCATACATAAACCATCTGTTTCGTGCAAGAGAGATAACTTACTTTCGTCTAGCAACTATCCACAACCTACACTACTACCTAAATCTCATGAGAGAAGTTCGTGAGGCTATCTTAAAAGATAGATTTGCAGAGTACAAAAAAGAGTTTTACGCTAAAAGAAGCTAAATATTTTAGTTACTTTACCGTTTAACTCTTCATGGTTATAAAGTGATTGCTCATTTTCTACAATGTATTGAGCATTTTTATCAAAAAGTATCAAGCTTGCTCTGCTTCCTACGCTTATCTCCCCTGCTTCAAAGCCTAAAACTTTTGCAGGGTTTTTAACAGTTAATTTTATAAGTTCAGACATACTTAGTTTTTTACTCTTAACAAACTTTGTATAATAAAGTGCAAGTGCATCTTCAAGTGCTTCACAACCATAAGCGGCATCATAAAAAGCTACTTCTTTGTTTACTGGTGAACTTGGTTGATGAAGTGTAGTTAAAATATCTATCTCACCATTTTTAAGTGCTTTTTGAAGTAAAGAGACATCCTCTTTTGATACAAGTGGTGGGTCAAGTTTTGCTGTAGTGTTAAAGTTTTCACAAGCTTCATCTGAGTTTAATAGGTGATGAATTGAGACTTCACATTTTACTTTTACACCTTCAAGTTTTGCCTTACTTATCAACTCTATAGAGCGAGGAGAAGCTATGGACTTGAAAAGTATCTCTATCTGAAAATGTCTTGCTATCTCTATCATTCGAGAAACATGCAAAACTTCACTAAGTTCAGGTATCCCTGCAAGTCCAAGTTTAGAACTTATATCTCCTTCTAACATTACCCCTGCATTTATCAAAGAGTTATCTTCTGCTTTACAAAAAAGTGGCACTTTATACATCTGAACATATTGAGCTATTTTTATCGCTATATCATTTTTAGCTATTGTACTCATATATGGTGCTATTGCACCTTTTTTCAAAAGAATTGCGATGTTACTAAGTGTCATCTCTTCATTGAGAGTGTTTAACATCAGGTCAACTTTTATACCATCCAAAGAGACGATTCCATTTTGAGCGAACTCTAAAACTATCTCATTATCAATAGCAGGAGTGCTATCTGCATTTAGTACGATATGCCCTACTCCACCTTTTTGTGCCTCATCTGCAATCGCTTTAATGTTTTTAGCATTAAGTACAGAATCTTTAACTCGTACATTTGTATCTATCAAAGATGGAAGAAGATACATACCTTTAGCATCTATAGAGTTTTTATCTTCTAAACCCTCTCCTATCTCTTTTACAATCCCATTTTCAATGCGAACATCAACTTCTCTTTCTCCACTCACATCACAAAGCACTGCGTTTGATATAACCATTTTAAGACCACCTTAGATATAATTATGCAATTATAGCATAGGAAGACTCATGAAGCTTTTAGCATCAGCACTTGAACACTCAGCAAATGTTCACCTCAAATCACTTACAAAAGAACTAAGTGAAACAACAGAACTTATAGGTATCTTTGATAAAGAGTTAGGAAATCCAATCATAGACCTTAGAAGTCTTGCTATCATGGGTTTTGTTGATGTTTTAAGCAAACTCCCTTTTTTCTTTAAACTAAATGCACAGATGGTTGATTTAGCTCAAGAAGCTGATAAAATTTTACTTATTGACTCGTCTGGATTTAACCTTCCACTAGCTAAAAAAATCAAAAAAAAGTATCCACAAAAAGAGATTATTTACTATATCTTACCTCAGGCATGGGCGTGGAAGAAAAAACGCATTCCTGTTTTGGCAAAAACCATAGATAAACTATGTTCAATATTACCATTTGAAAGTAGTTATTATCCAAAAGATGCACCTATCTCTTATGTTGGTCACCCTCTTCTTGATCAGATTACATCTTTTAAAACTAAGATAAATGAAGAAGTTAAAAGTGTTGTTTTTATGCCAGGTAGTCGTAAGGGCGAGATAAGTAAGTTGATGCCAATCTACAAAGAAGTAAGAAAACAGCTTAACTCAAAGGCAATCATAATCATCCCAAAAATATTTACAAAAGATGAAATATCAGAACTTTATGGAGATTTATCTGATTTTGAGATAAAACATAATGCTCATGAAGAGTTGCTAAACGCAGACTTTGCATTTATTTGTAGTGGAACTGCTACACTTGAAGCATCTATTATCGGCATACCTTTTATACTTAGTTATATCGCAAAACCTTTTGATTATTTTATAGGAAGATTGTTGGTAAAACTTGAGTATGCAGGTTTGGGAAATCTTATGTTTTTGGATTATAAAGGTCGTACTATTCATCCTGAATTTATCCAAGATGATGTAACAGTACCAAATCTCTTAAAAGCGTACAATGAATACAATAGAGATAGTTTTTTAGAAGACTCAAAAGAGTTAAGAGCCTATCTAAAAGGTGGAAGTTCTAAAAATGTTGCAAAGATTATTGAAACTTAGTTTTTACTTTTTTTAACTCATCTATAAAATCTTTTTCATTTTCATATCCATTTATGCGTTTTAAAATCTTCTCATCTGAATCTAAAAAGTAGATGGTAGGTGTAGCAAAATGTTTCAACTCTAATGGAACATAATCTTCATGAATATCCAATTTTACAGCTAAAAAGTTTTTGTTAAACTCCTTTATAACTTTATCATTTTTCAAAACTACATTTTCCATATACTCACAGGCAGGACAATGTTTTTGTGTAAGTATTACCATCACTATCTTATGTCCTGATTCTGCTTTATCATAAGCATCTTCTAACTCACCAACCCAGTTCATACTAGCAAACAAAGATGTGGCTAAAAAAGCCACGATTATCAATATCTTTTTCATTTTAACCTCTATAATCTATTTAGACGAGATAAAAACTCGTCAGGCTCTACATAACCAATAATGGTCTTAGACTTTAGTAATTTTGAATCTTTATCAAAAAACAGAACAGCAGGAGGTCCAAAAACACCATACTTTTGGCTTAATGCTTTTTCTTTAGCACCATTATCAGTTACATCAGCACGAATCAAAACAAAATTATTCAGTTTTGCTTTTACTTTTTCATCTTTAAAAGTTATCTCATCAAACTCTTTACATGAAGTACACCAATCAGCCGCAAAATCCAGCATGATTTTTTTACCTTTGTTAGCTTTTAAAACAGTGTCCAATTCAGATATAGACTTTACAACTTTAAACTCTGCATCTTTTACTTCTGCTTTAGCATTACTAGCTATAACAGGAGAGTTTAAAAATCCCAAAGGTTTAGTCATACTTGATGAACCTGCCAAAAAGCCTACAAAAAGAGAGACAGAGTATATAAAAACAATCATAGCAACACTTCGTTTAAAGAAATGTCCACTCTGTTCAAAAACACCTAAAAATAGTGCAAAACCTATACCTAAAATACTATACATTATCATTATTATAGATGGGTCTAAGACCTTTGATAACATCCAGATAGCAACTCCAAGCATAACAACACCAAAGATAGCAGATACTAAAGTCATCCATGCACCAGGTTTTGGCATAAACTTACCAGCACTAACACCAACAACAATAAGAGGAAGTCCCATCCCGATACTCATAGAAAAAAGAGCCATACCTCCAAGAAGTGCATCTCCAGTTTCCCCGATATACACAAGAGCTCCAGCTAAAGGGGCTGCTACACATGGACCAACGATAAGAGCAGATAAAAATCCCATAAACGCAACACCTAAGTAACCTGAACGATGTTGTTTTGAACTTATCTTAGAAACAAAAGAGTCTGGAAGTTTCAACTCATAAAAACCAAACATACTAAATGCAAGTGCTACAAATATTAGAGCAAATGAGTAAACAACCCACGGAGTTTGAAGAGCAGCTTGAAGGTTTGAGCCAAAAAGACCAGCTAAAACACCAGCTATAGTATAAGCAACTGCCATAGCAAGAACATACACAGTAGAAAGTGCAAATGCTTTTTTAGTAGTAAGTCCTTTTCCTTGAGAGATAATCAAACCTGAGATGATAGGAATCATAGGAAAGACGCAAGGTGTCATCGCTAAAAGAAGTCCAAATCCAAAAAAGGTTAGTAAAATGATAAAAATATTACCATTTTTAATGGTATCGGCTATGGTATCAGTTTCTGACTTCTCTTGTACCTTATCAACTATAAGCTTTTTTTCTGGTGCAAGAGACAGACTCTCTAGTTTAGTCGAAGAAGTATTGTTTAGATTTGAACTATCAACACTAAGTTTAAAGCTTTTTGAACTTGGTTCATAACATAAGCCCTCACTAGAACAACCTTGGTA
>JALTUB010000340.1 GCA_027047745.1 Sulfurimonas sp. | reverse complement strand
ATAAGAGAAGAAACTAAAACTATTTAGTCTCTTTTGCTGAAGCATCCATCTCATCCATCATAGCTGCACCACACTTGCCAATTCCACATTTCATTATCAGTTTTTTTACTGGTTTTTTAGCTGCTTGATCATCTTTATATACTGTATTATAGCCTGAAGTCTGAATTATAAAAACAGAAAAACCAACCATTATCGTTACAAATATTGCAACCGCAATCCAAATCTTTTTTGCTGCACTCATCTATCTTCCCTTAAATTTAATTTTTGTATTATAGCAGACTAATCTTCTCAGACTCCACTAAAGCGATATTCCTATCCTTAGTATCAAACTCCACTCCAACAAGATAGATAGGAAGTTCACTGTCAAGATACTTCTCATGGTACTTTTTCTCTTTTATTTGAACAAGAGCATCACTTCCATCTACTTTAAACTCTATAATGATGATAGAGTTAGGCATCTTTATCGTTAAATCAATGCGACCTCTATTGGTTACATCTTCACCGACTATATCAATTCCCAGTGCTTTAAGATAAGCATAAAAGAGACTAGCATAATAACCCTCGTATTCATACATTTTATTATTTGTAAAGAGGTTGTAAGGGATGGAGGCAAAGAGTGATTTGAAGGTTCTCTCAAATGCAGAAAAATCAGCTTCAAGTAGATTTTCATAAATTGCCTCTTGTTGGAGTTCACTATTATGAATTTTACTCATGAAATCAGCAATACTTCCTAAAAGAGAGATTCTTACTTCATTATTTGGGATGGAGAGTCTATATTTTATCCCTTTTATACTCTCATAACTCTCATATATAGTCAAATACCCAGTCTGCCACATCAAAGTCTCTAACTCTATATAATCCACATCAAAGCTATCAAGCATCTTATCATCTTTGACTATGTTCTCTAGGTTTGGTAAAAAGTAGTTATTTTTCTCTATAAGTTTTAAAAGAAATGTAGGTGTTGCTGTGGAGAACCAATAGTTTCTATAAGCAAAGTTATTAGAGATAAAAAGGAGTATATCAAAAGGGTTATAAACACCTTCACCTAGAAACTTATAGCCATTGTACCACTTTTGTATCTTTGCAAAGTCTTGTCCCTCTAGGTATTTAGCAAATACTGTCTCTACATCATTTTGGGTATATCCACATATAGTAGAAAAGTTAGGATTAAGAGTTATATCTTGGATATTATTAAGTCCACTAAAAAGACTCACTTTAGAAAACTTACTCACTCCAGTAATAAAAACAAACTTTAAAAACTCATCAGCACCTTTGATAATGCTATAAAAGTTTTTAAGTTCCTCTCTCATGACTCTTGCTACTTCAGGATTTTCTATATTATCAAGTATAGGTTTATCATACTCATCTACTAAGATAACTACTTTTTTATCGTATTTTTTATAGGCTTCTTCTATTAATCTTTTAAAACAGAAGTGAGCAGATATATCTGTTGGGCATTGTATCTCTAAATCTCTTTGGTTTTTTCCGAGTAGATCATAAACATACTCTGAAAATTCCTCTTTAGTAGAAATCTTACCATCATTAAATGAGATACGAATAACAGGATACTTTTGAAACTCATACCCATTTTCATAAATACTCAAACCATTAAATAGCTCTTTATCCCCATCAAATATAGTTCTTAAAGTATCAAGAAAAAGAGACTTCCCAAATCTTCTAGGGCGAGATAAAAAGTAGTATTTTCCATTATCAATAAGTTCTTGAGCAATATCAGTTTTATCAACATAGACATAATCTTCTTCTAATATATTTCTTAGAGTGGATATACCTATTGGGAGTTTTTTTAGTTTCATGGAATTATCCTGATATTTATCTAAAAAGAAGTATAACAAAAATCAGTTAAGATATTAGAATTATTTTTAAGTATCTATATCTTTTAAAACCATCGCACGATAAGCGTCATCTTTAGGAACTAAACCAGCTTCATATAAAAACTGAGAAGCCATAAAGTTCTGTTTTTTTATCTTATCATACTTTGCGTAGCTTAGATAAAGTATGTCTTTTGCACGAGTAACTGCCACATAAAAAAGGCGTCTCTCTTCATCTAGGCTACCACCTCTTTGCATAAGTTTTCGGTTTGGAAATCTTCCATCCATCAAGTCTATCACATATACTTCTTTGTACTCTAAGCCCTTAGAGGCATGTACGCTTAAAAGGTTTACACCCTCCCCTTGAGTCAAGTCAGATGAACCAAGTATCATGGCATTTAAAAATCTCTCATGTTCATGATATGGTTTTGCCAACTCTTCTAAAAGAACCATTTTTCTTTTTATGCGTATTAACGATTCTGTTTTTTGTTTTTCATCTATACTACCATCTTTAAGTGTTGCTCTTTTTGTAGATAAGGAGTCAGATATATATGCGTAAAAAGGAGATGAGGCTATCTTATTTATGATAGTTCTAGGCTGTTTTATCCCTTTTAAATCCCTATACAAAAGATAAAAATTATGTAAAAATGTAGCACTATCTTTTGTTAGTTTTGGATGTTTAAGTGCAGGGTTTTTCATAAACTTTGCTTCAAATCCAAGCTTTGCATACTTTCCAACAGCACCAAGTTCTGCAAAGTCATCAAAAAGCCCAAGTTGAGAGTTGAGTTTTCTTTTTTCAAAAGGATTTTTTATACTCTCATCTGGCGAGTAAAGTCCATATATCATGCTTCCTTTACCCAAAGTTTTAAGTGCGATATACATCTCTTTTGCCATAGCACTACCTATGCCTCTAGCAAATTCAAAAACATGTATAAATGCCATCATATCGGCTTCATTGACTAAAAGAGTATATAAATCAAGAACAGCTTTTACTTCACGAGAGTCAAAAAAACTTGTTCCACCCTTTCGTTTACATGGTATGTCAAGCTCACGAAGCCCTACTTCTATGCCATCTGCTGAAGAGTTGTTACGAAATATAACTGCTATCTCTTCACGAGGTGTTTGCGTATCTCGTATCATGGCTGCCATGGCATGGTATTGGTCAAAAAGTTCATCAAAGGCTAAAAGTTTAGGAGCTTGAGCATTAAACTCACGAGTAACTTCTAAGTTTTTAGGGTAAATTCTTTCATTATGCTCAATCACTTTTGTAGCAAGAGAAAGGATAGGTTTAGATGAGCGATAATTTTTTGTAAGAGTATGCACTTTTGCCTCTGGAAACTTTTTACTAAATGAACCGATGATACCAATATCAGCACCATTAAAAGCATAAATACTCTGGTCATAATCCCCAACACAAAAAAGAGAGGGTGGATTCATAGCATCAATCAGCGTTCCTTGAAGAGCATTTGTATCTTGATACTCATCTACAAGAACTTCTTTGTAGCCCAGTTCTTGCGTTTTACACATCTCTCTAAAGTTTAAAAGAAGGTCGTTAAAGTTTACAAAGCCATACTCTTTTTTTAACTCTTCAAACTCATCAACTATGTCAGCATATATAAGAGCAAACTGTTCATGCTCCTCATATTTTTCTTTTACCCACTCTTCAAAATTGTTATTTAACTCTGTATTTTGATAAAAAGAGTACAAATCATAAAGATGATTTCCCCCATAAGGAGTTACCTCAGCTTCTATGTGCATAAAAGAGCGTTTTTCATAAACACTGCGAAAAAGTGTTTTCAACTCTCTTTGCTGTTTCAAAACTACCCGTTTATCATATTTTTTCAACCATCTATAACTAACTGCATGAAAGGTTCCAGCATCTATCTTTGAAGCGACATCTTTACCAAAAAACTCAGCCACTCTTTGAACCATTTCGGCTGCAGCCTTGTTTGTAAATGTTAAAAGAAGAATCTCTTCAGGCTTAACACTGTTGTTTAAAAGGTATGCTATTCTCCCTACTATCGTTGATGTTTTACCAGTTCCAGCAGATGCGATGATAAGATTTTGAGAAAAAGAAGAAGTTGCAGCTGCATACTGCTCTTCATTTAAACGCGATAAAGCCATAGATTACCTTTGTAAAATTAAGAGTGAGATTATATCCACAAATAGTTAAAATTTATCATGTTTTATATTTGTATTTTTATATTATTTAGATAAGATTGTGAAAACTTAGGAGGTTAAAAAATTGACAACAGATAAAGACATTTTAACTATAATCTCTAATGAAACAAAATCTTCTATAGACCAAATGTCAGTTGTAACGCCTAGTATCTATACATCGATGTTTGAAAAATACGCTCATGAACATGGTGAAGACCTACAAAATGAAGTAGATGTTTCGATAAATATTATAAACGAAGAGTGTGCTACTCTTACAAATATGCAAAAACAGACTGCAAAAAATGCAAATACATTAAGTATCTCAACAACCCAAGCCATAAAAGCTATAAAAGAGAAAGATGAAGATAAGCTAAAAAAAGTATTGGCAGAAACAAATCAACTAAAAAAAGAGTTAGAAAAGTTAAAAGAAGCAGTTTATAAAGATGAACTAACTCATGCTTACAATCGTAAATGGTTCAATGAGCATTATCTTGATAACGAAACAAATAAGTTTACTCATGATGGTATCCTTGTTATGATTGACCTAAATTTTTTCAAACAGATAAATGATACTTTTGGACATATCTTGGGGGATAAGGTTCTTGTTTACATCACAAATGAACTTAAAAAGATCAACTCTAAAGTTGTACGATATGGAGGAGATGAGTTTGTATTGGTTTGCCATAAAGATACAAATCTAAATGAAGCTATACATCTACTAAACAAAACAAGAGATGTAATCATAAATAAAAAATTAAAAGCAAAAGATGATAAATTTACTGTAAGTTTTTCTCTTGGTGGAACTAATTTTAAAGAAGGTGATGAGTTTTCTTACATTCTTGAACTAGCAGATAAGCATATGTATGATGACAAAATACAAATCAAAAAAAGAGTTTCAAGTATTTAAGCAAAAAATTAAATAAGCAAACTCTCACTTATTTTTGGCTATAATCGCGAACTTTTAACTATAAAATGCAAGGCGATTATATGTCAGATAACAAATACAATCCACAAGAAACAGAAAATAGATACTATAAGATTTGGGAAGATAGAAAGTACTTCGAGATAGATGGTAACAAAGCTATCCAAGAAGAGGGAAAGAACTTCTCTATCATGATGCCACCACCAAATGTGACAGGTCGTCTTCATATTGGTCATGCACTTACCTTTACACTTCAAGACATCATAACTCGCTATAAACGAATGGATGGTTTTAAAACTCTTTGGCAACCAGGAACAGACCATGCAGGGATTGCCACTCAAAATGTAGTTGAAAAACAACTCTTAGCTGAAGGCACTACAAAAGAAGAGATTGGTCGCGAAGCATTTTTACAAAGAGCATGGAAATGGAAGGCAGAGTCTGCTGGTATCATGACAGAACAACTTCGCCACATGGGAGTGAGTCCTGCTTGGGAGAGAGAAAGATTTACTATGGATGAGGGACTTCAAAAGTCTGTAAAAGAGGCTTTTGTAAAACTTTATAACGATGGACTTATCATCCGTGGAAACTATATGGTGAACTGGTGTACTCATGATGGTGCTTTATCTGATATAGAAGTTGAACATGAAGACACAGATGGTAAGTTTTACTATATGACCTACCCTTTTGCTGATGGAAGTGGTAGCGTTGAGGTTGCAACAACTAGACCTGAAACATATTTTGGGGATACTGCCGTTATGGTTCACCCTGATGATGAAAGATATAAACATTTACTAGGCAAAGAGATTACACTTCCTCTTTTAGATAGAAATGTAAAAATCATAGCTGATGAGCATGTTGATATGGAGTTTGGAACAGGTGTAGTAAAAGTTACTCCAGCTCATGACCAAAACGATTATGAAGTTGGGAAAAGACATAACCTTGAGTTTATCACTGTTTTTGATGAAAAAGGTATCTTAAATGATTACGCAGGTGAGTTTAAAGGTTTAGAGCGAATGGCAGCTCGTGACATTATCGTAAAACGACTCGATGAAGAGGGATTTATCACTAAGATAGAAGACCACAAACATCAAGTTGGACACTGTTACAGATGTCACAATATTGTAGAGCCTTATATCTCAAAACAGTGGTTTGTTCGCAAAGAAGTAGCTGATAAGTCCATAGAGAAAACAAATGCAGGTGAAGCACAATTTTTTCCACCTCATTGGATAAACTCTTACAACTCTTGGATGGGTGAACTTCGTGATTGGTGTATCTCTCGTCAGCTTTGGTGGGGGCATCAGATACCTGTATTTTATTGTGATGATTGTGCTCATGAGTTTGCTTCACAAGAGGATCATCCAGAATCTTGCCCTAAATGTGCAAGTAAAAACTTAACTCAAGACCCTGATGTTTTAGATACTTGGTTTAGCTCTGCTCTATGGCCATTTTCAACTTTAGGTTGGGCAAATGGTGATGTTGAGATGGATAAGCTTTTCCAATCACAAGACATGCAAGACTTCTATCCAAATACTCTACTGATAACTGGCTTTGACATCCTTTTCTTTTGGGTAGCTCGTATGATGATGATGGGCGAAAACTTTAACGGACAACTTCCGTTTAACCACATATATCTTCATGCTTTAGTTCGTGATGAGCATGGAAACAAGATGAGTAAATCAAGAGGTAATGTTATAGACCCACTTGATATGATAAACAAATATAGTGCTGATATATTGCGTTTCACTCTTGCCATAAGTGCGGCTCAAGGTCGTGATATTCGTATGAGTAACGAAAAACTAGAACTAAACCGTAACTTTACGAACAAACTCTACAATGCAAGTAAATACCTACAGATGAATGTAGATGTATTTCCTGATATGTCAGGTTTTTGTGTTGAGACCGACCTCGGTCGTTACATGATGAGTCGTCTTAACTTTGCTACAAAAGAGGTTCGTGCAAATCTTGATGAGTACAAGTTCAATGATGCAGCACTTGTCATGTATAGATTTTTGTGGAATGAGTTTTGTGACTGGGGAATCGAGCTAAGTAAAGCAGACAAAGGCTCTATAGTAGAACTTGGTGCTATCTTTAAAGAGGCTATGAAACTGCTTCACCCATTTATGCCTTTTATCACAGAACATCTCTATCATGAGCTAAGTGGAACTTCACTTGAAGATGGCGAGTCGATTATGATTAAGAAATTTCCATTTAAAACAAAACAACGCAAGGAAGAAGCAAAGTTTGAGATTATCATGGATGCTATCGTCTCTATCCGTCGTGCAAAAGTTTTAGTTGATATGGCAAATCAAAAAATTGCAAAAGCTTATGTGAAGATAGATGCTATTAGCGAAAATGACAAGGCGATGATGCTTCCTTTCATAGCTAGACTTGCAAAAGTTCAAAGCATAGAGTTTACAAATGAAAAAATCACAAATGCAGTAAGTGACATAGCTGATAAGTGTGAAACTTTTATTCCTACTGATTCTATTGACTTAACTCCTATCATTACCAAGCTTGAAAAACAGGATGAAAAGCTACAAAAGGAAATGGGTAAACTCAATGGTATGCTAAACAACGAAAGATTTGTTGCAAATGCTCCAGAAGATGTTTTAAAGAAAAATCGTGATGCTTTGTCAGATGCGATGGCTAAAAGAGAAAAGGTTTTAGAACAGTTGGAGTCTTTAAGATAGACTCCAAATAGATTATAAGTGTGTCGTTTTGAAGATAAAAACTTGACAATCAAGTTTTTTCATAAGCTTTTTAGCTTCAGTTTTTGTAATCTCATGATGTGTTAATGCACTTTTAATAGATGCTTCAGTTAAGTAAGAGTGTTTCATAATTGTTCCTTGTAATATTTATTATAAGGAATTATACTACTTTTTTTGTAAATAGACAATAGACTTCTTTCATAATTTTCATACTTTAACAAAAAATAAAGATAAAATAAGGACAAAACTGTATGTCAGAGCTTGATGATTTAAAAGAAAAACTTCTAAATTGACGATATAACTTCTGATAACTTTGAGACTTTTTTCAGGTAGGTTCTAAACAGCAAACTCTCATCACACTTTAGATACAATTCGCAAATTTAAAATCTTTCACATCTAAGGTGTTCCCAAATTGTTTAATATAAAAAAATATACTTCTGCAAATATAAAAAATGATGTTCTCTCTGGTTTAGTTGTTGCCGTTGCCCTTGTTCCTGAAGCTATCGCCTTTAGTTTCATCGCTGGGGTTAGCCCTATTGTAGGTCTTTACACTGCTTTTATCTTAGGTCTTATAACTGCCATCATAGGTGGTAAACCAGGTATGATAAGTGGTGCTACTGGTAGTGTTGCTGTTGTCATGATAGGTCTTGTTTTAGAAGCAAATCACATGCTAAAATCTGCTGGGCTTAGTGGTGATGAACTCTACATCCATATGCTAAACTATGTTTTACTAGCTACCATCTTAGCTGGTGTTATCCAAGTTCTAGTTGGAGTTCTTAAACTTGGTAAATTTATAAGACTTGTTCCCCAACCTGCCCTTTATGGTTTTGTAAATGGCTTGGCTATTGTTATCGCTATGGCTCAGTTTAAGTTTTTTGATGGGCAAGGTATGAGTATGTATGCCATCGTCGGTATTACTATGCTTATCATGTACTTTTTACCTAAGTTTACAAAGACTATACCATCTGGACTTGTTGCTATTGTTCTTATCACTTTACTTGTATATTTTCTTAACATAAACACTCTACTTGTCGGTTCTTTAGCTGATTTAACACAGTTTAAAGGGCAACTTCCTCATTTTATACTGCCTGATACACTTTTTAATCTTGACGCTATTATCATGGTTCTTCCTTATGCTGTTATCATGGCTCTAGTTGGGCTTATAGAGTCACTCTTAACCTTAGCAGTTTTAGATGAGATGAGTGGGGTGAGAGGTAGTGGAAACAAAGAGTGTATTGCTCTTGGATGTGGAAATATAACTTCAGGTTTTTTTGGTGGGATGGCAGGATGCGCCATGATTGGTCAAAGTATCATCAACTTCACTTCTGGTGGTCTTGGTCGTCTCTCATCTTTTACAGCAGCTGTTGGTCTTTTAGTGCTTGTTATATCCATGACTGATGTTTTAAATGCCATCCCTGTTGGTGTTTTAGTTGGGATTATGTTTATGGTAAGTGTTGGAACATTTGAGTGGTCAAGTTTTTCTCACTTAAAACATATGCCAAAAGAGGATATATTTGTCATGCTTGTTGTTACTATCATCACCGTTGTTGAAGATTTGGCTATCGCTGTTATCGCTGGTGTTATCATATCTGCCCTAGTTTTTGCATGGAAACACGCTCGTATCTGGGTAAAAACAGAGATAGAAGAAGATGGAACTAAGGTATATTCACTTGAAGGACCTCTATTTTTTGCAAGTGCCACAACTTTTTCTGACAACTTTGACACACTTCAAGACCCACCAAAAGTTGTAATAGACTTTAAAAATGCAAGAGTATTGGACTTTTCAGGTGTAGAAGCGATAGATGCTATGGTTAAAAAGTATGAAGATGCAGGAAAAAACTTAAAACTTCGTCACCTAAGCGATGATTGTAAAAGCATACTAAAAAAAGCTGGTCCACACTGTACTTATGAAGAGGATGACCCTACTTATAAAGTTGCTATTAACTATTAAGCAACTATCCCTTTACAACAATAAAACTCTCAGGTCTTATTGATTTGTACTTTGGCATACTCATACCTATATTTGCATTTATGTATGTTGGGTCTGCTATGACATATCTTTTCCTGCCTTTTCTAACACTATCTCCTTTCATGGGTATATATAGTGCTGTTGCCATGTGGTCTTTATATTTTACACCAACTACGCCAACATGAAAAAGTTTTTTAACTAGGTATGAAAAAAGTATAGCTCTATCTTCACAGTCTGACTTGTTATAACAGAGTGTTTCTTCTGCAAACATAACTTTTTCTCTGCCAAACTGCTCTTCATCAACCTCATACACAAAAGCATTTTGCACAAAATTTAAAACAAAATTCATAGCGACACTTGCTTTTTTGCCGTCTATGTATCTTTTTATATCTTTTGCTATCATATCGTAAGTTGTAGTCTCCATTGGTGCATCGAAAAATGTCTCATAATCAGCTTGTGGATATGTATTCATAAAGTCTAAAAGATTTTGATTGTAAGCAAAAGGTAAAGTGTATTTTTTATCATACTGCTTAAAGAAAAGTGTTTTTCTTTTCATCTTTTTTGGAAAGTTTGGTAAAACGCTCATACTCAAATCCAATGGCTTTGTTGCATTTGGATAACTCTTATCGTAAGTATAAACACGACCAACACTTCCCTTTGCATACTCAGACACAACATAAAATTTTCGTTTTGAAAAAGTATAACTTGGAGTTGCATAGATAACTTTTTTGCTATAATGCATCATGACTATATGCTTATGAGCAAGTCCTACTTTTACATCATATCCCAGCTTATTAAAAACAAACCAACTAAAAAGCTTTGATCTGTCTGGAGTCTCGTAAATAGTTCTGCCAAGCTTCATGACAAGCAGATACACACCCCAGTCATTTAAACGCATTTTTTCTTTAGTTTTTTGTATATTTTTTATTATATATTCATAGTCACTTGAAGCAAGAACACTGAAAAAATTACTTATTCCCTCTTGATTTTGTGGATAAAACTGTGCAGTTTTTATACTTTTATCAACATCAAAACCTAAACTCTCACCAAAAAAGTCAAACTCTACATCTTTTTTAGAGTTATCAACAGCAACTATTTTTGGAAGTTGTTTGTTTTTAGGATTTACTACTATATGAACCAATGGTCCAACAGACTTTATTTTTTCTGGTCTAACACTCTCTGTCTTTCTAGGTTTTTGTTTCTCAAAAAACGGCTTAGTTACTAAAGAATTGTACTCTTGAAACTGCTGTTTTAGATAGTTATTAAATGCAACATCACTTTTATCTTTAAAGTTAGAAAAAGATTGTGCTTGAGTTTTCTTAAACTCCTTAAAACTCTCAGCATAAAGTGAAGTTATAAAAAAAACAAAAAGTAAACTAAAAAGGCCAAATAGCTTGTACAATTTTTGTCCCCCATCCCTGTTTGGTAGAGCGATCAACATCGCCTTGAGTTTTATAAAGAATTTTCGCATTACTTATACTAGATGATTTAATATTGTTAAATTGGTCAATATCATAAGGGCGAATAACCCCACTAAGTTGCACTATCTGCTTTTGATTGTCTATCAAAATCTCTCTTTTTCCTGAGATAAAGTAGTTTCCATTTTTAAGAACTTTTACAATTCTAGCTGAGATAGTTGTAGTAAAAGTCGCATTTTTTGTTGCACTTCCACTACCCTTATAGCTACTTGTAGAGTCTGCATTAAATCCGATATTTGAAAAACCATTTAGATTATTTATTTGGTTTTGAGTAGAGCCATTTGTTCCTGCTCCAGCTGAAGAAAACAATCCTCCACCAAGCTTAGATGAGTCCGTTTCAGAGAGTGCTTTTGAGCCTACATTTGAACTTTTAGCCGCTTCAGAAATCACTACTGTAACTATATCATCAACATGCATCGCTTTTCTATCTGAAAAGAGTGGGTTATCCCCCTGCCCAAAGATACTTCCAGTAGAGGTAAAGTTTTGTTTTTCTTCTCTTGCTGGCATCTGTTCCACATATTTTGGTGGAGTAAATTCTAGTTCAGGGTCTGTTAAATTGGCTGTACAACCAGTTAAAAAAAACATGGCATATAGTAGTGTCATAGTAGTTAGTAAAATTGCTTTCATTTAAAATCTCTTTTGTTTATAGTATGATTCTAGCAATTTTAGTTCCAAATATTATATGGAATATCATCACTATATTTGGTATAATATCTTAAAATAATATTTTAGGCAAACGATATGAAAAAAATACCTTATGGACTAGCAGATTTTAAAAGAATCAAAGAGAAAGATTTCTATTTTATAGATAAAACTAAGTTTATAGAAAAGTTAGAGAATCTTAATGAGAGTTATCTCATCTTTTTAAGACCTAGACGATTTGGTAAATCTCTTTTTATAGCTATGCTTGAAGCCTATTATGATAAACATTATAAAAACGATTTTGAGATGATGTTTGGGGATACTTATATAGGAAAAAGCACAACTTCTCTTGCTAACAAATATCTTATTATGCGATTTGACTTTTCTGGGATAAA
>JALTUB010000339.1 GCA_027047745.1 Sulfurimonas sp. | reverse complement strand
TTAATATTGTCATATTCCTCTGCTTTTACTGTAGCATTTTTAATAGTTCCATTGACCCTTTCAACCATTCCATTGGTTTGAGGTGTATATGGAGCTGTTAGCCTATGTTCTATAGCATCTTCTTTACCTCTTACCCATTTATCTGTAAATTCTAGTCCATTGTATTTGTTGGCTAACTCAGTATTTGTTAAATGGGATTCCTGTATAATTCCTCTTACATGCTGGTTTGTTCTAGCATTAGAGTGATAGACTTGTGACATATTTTAAAATCCTTTGTTTGGTAACTTAGATTTTACTATTATGTTATTGAGTTATCGCTTTTATCTATGAAACTTGGCAACTACAATGTGGTGAAACTAGACAAGTAATAACATTGACACTTAAAGAAGGAGTTACTTTTTTAGTTTGAACTTTCTTTTCCCCAGAACAAGCACTTAAGAGGAGAACTGAGAATATAAAAATAAGATTTAAACTCTTATAATTTAAAGTATTTGGCATAAAAAAACCTTTATTGTTTTATATGATATTGTATCATAATTTTATATTGGATATAATCGCTTCATAAAAATATGTAAATATTCTAAAAGGAATGGATAATGCCATTAAAAGTAGCGATAAATGGAACAGGAAGAATAGGCTCGATAGTAGCAAAGATAGTAACTCAAAGAGATGATATAGAGTTGGTTGCATTAAATACAACTTCAAAACCTGAAATGCTTGAATATTTGCTAAAATATGACTCTGTGCATAAAGGTGTTGATGCTAAAGTTATTGATGAGCAAAATATAGAGATTAATGGTAAAAAAGTTAGAATGTTTAGCGATAGAGATCCTAAAAATGTTGATTTTGGTGGATGTGGTGCTAAAGTCGTTTTAGAGTGTACAGGTGCATTTTTAACAACAGAAGCTTGTCAGGCTTATCTTCATGGTGGTGTAGAAAAAGTGGTAATGTCTGCTCCTGCAAAAGATGATACTCCTACTTATGTTTTAAACATCAACACAGATGAATACAAGGGTGAAAGTATTATCTCAAACGCAAGTTGTACAACTAATGGACTTGCACCATTGTGTAAAGTTCTTGATGATGCTTTTGGCATAGAAAATGGTTTGATGACAACTATTCACTCTTATACAAATGATCAAAATATTTTGGATGTTAAACATAACAAAGATTTTAGACGCGCAAGAGCAGCTGCAGTAAATATGATACCTACTACAACAGGTGCTGCAAAAGCTATAGGGTTGGTAATGCCACAACTCAAAGGAAAACTTAACGGTTATGCTATGAGAGTTCCAACACCCGATGTTTCTGTAGTTGACTTGACTGTAAACTTGAAAAAAGATGTAACAAAAGAAGAGGTTCTTGATGCAATGGTTAAAGCTTCAGAGACAAACTTTAAATGTCTTTTAGAAATTGACTTTGACAAAAGAGTTTCAAGTGACTTTATTGGAAGTACATACAGTTCAACATTTGTTCCAGATATGGCCAGTGTCGTTGGAGGAAATACTGTAAAAGTTTTAGCATGGTATGACAACGAATGGGGATATAGCTCAAGACTTGTAGATATGGCAAAACTCATAGGAACACACTAAAGTTAAAGATATGGCATTTGCAATAATGTGTTCAGGTGGTGATGCATCTGGCATGAACCCAGCTATCAAAAAGATTTTTTGAATATGAGTATAAAAAACAAGCTTTTAATAATCTCAGATTAAATAATATTAATGCTCTGGTGGTACTTGGAGGAGATGGCTCTTTTCGTGCAATGGAAAAATATAGCTCAGAATTTGACATAAATTTTGTAGGAGTGCCTAGCACTATTGACAACGATATATATGGCACTGAGTATTGTCTTGGTGTTGATACAGCCTTAAATGTCATCAGGGATGCCCTAGATAAGATTCGTGATACTGCTTCTTCATTTAATCGTGCATTTATAGTTGAAGTTATGGGTAGAATAGTGGCTTTTTAGCTGTTGTGTCGTCCATGATAAGTGGTGCAGAGATTTGTGTTATTCCATAGTTAGAGTTTCATGGAGAAAGACTCGAAAAAAGAGATAAAAGATGGTAGAAGATATGTTCTCTCTATAGTTAGTGAGGGTGCTAAAAAAACATCTTTTATGCATGAGTGGATATAAGACAAATTGGGTCTTGAAACACGAGCAACTATCTTAAGTCATGTTCAAAGAGGTGGAAATCCAACCGTATATGATGGACTATCTTAACACTCATGAAGATTCAAACAAGGTTGTTGTTTATAACAAGAGAGTTTAAAGTTTTATGGATATAAAAGAAGTTGTATCAAACAGATATAAACTTCCAGAATATTATATAAATGCAATAAATTATTTAGATTAGTAGGATAAAAAGATGGCAGATATTTTAGAATTAAAAGATGCAACTTACACTGCATTTATGGAAAAAACTGATGCAGTAGTATTTATGGATTTTTATAGCGATACATGTGGACCATGTCAAACACTTATGACTTATCTTCCAAACCTAGCAGAGCATTACAAAGATGAAGATGTAGTCATTGCAAAAGTAAACTCAGCAAAAAACCCAAAACTTTCAAGTAAGTTTATGGTAAGAAGTGTACCATTAACGATAGTTGTCGGAAAAGATAAAATGGTAAAGAGAGCAGAAGTTGGTTTACTAGGTGTAGATGCTTACTTTAAAATGATAGATAAAGAGTTAAAAAAAGGAAAAGGACTTTTTTCAAAGTTTTTTTCTTAAATATAGTGGTACCAGAGAGGGGATTTGAACCCCTAAGCCGTGAGGCGGCGGATTTTGAATCCGTAAGTTAGCCCCTAAACAAGGCACATAAATTGTTTTTGTGTAGTAACTGTGTAATATATAGCTTAAATATAGCCTAAAATTACGAATAATACACTCAAAAATTAATCATTTATACTTATTTTTACACTCTGTGTAATACAAACTGTGTAGTAGCATTTTTTACTACACAGTTTGTATTACTGTATAAATAATTTACTAATTGTAGAATTTTTTTATATAATTTAAATTTAAATATTTTAGAAATGAAATAAAAAGTGGTACCGATAAGCGGACTCGAACCGCTAAGCCCGTAAAGGCAGAAGATTTTGAATCTCCCGTGTATACCAATTCCACCATATCGGCACATGTAATTGGAATGGAAATTATACACAAATTAGATTAGAGAATAGTTAAAAGCAGTCATAATATTTTAATTTTCTATTTCATCCTCATCTAATTGAACCAATAAGCCAAAGTCAAAGAGAAGATAAATTTACTCATATAAATAATATATGGGTATAAAGTGTAAAATATTACTCATTATTACTTAAATTGGGTAAAATATTATAAATATTACATATGAACTATTATTATTTTGCTAATTGGAGATTTAATGAGTAATACCGTGCAAGAGCATATACCTACACTATTACCATTAAATATTGACTTTGAAAGTAAGCCTGTATTAAAAAAATTGGTAGAGGCCAACAAGGCATTAGCTGAATTAAAAGGAACCGCTAGAACTATTCCTAATCAATCCAGTCTTATTAATGCTTTGGCACTTCAAGAAGCAAAAGATAGCTCAGAGATAGAAAATATTGTAACAATACATGATGAACTTTACCGTTCCATTGTATCTACAAGCAATATCTCTAATGCAGCAAAAGAGATAAAACGGTATCGTGAAGCTTTATATTTTGGTTTTGAGCAGGTAAGAGAAAAAAAATTACTGCTAAAGAAATATATTGTTGCGATTCAACAAAGACTTGAAGATAATGATGCTGGGATCAGAACTCAAAGTGGAACTGCTCTTAAAAATGGACTTAATGCAAAAAACGGGGGTCTATTTCATAACTTTTTATGATAACTAACAAGATAAAAATCCACTATTTTCAACTTTAAACTTTTAGTAAATCCAGCATGGACATGCATCAACTTTTTCATA